>NZ_JBEYVX010000029.1:0-71328 GCF_040644195.1 Streptomyces sp. NPDC047014
AAGTCCAGCTGGCGCGGGTAGGCGGACCAGCCGGCGGTCCGGCGGTCAGCCGAGCGCCGGGGACTCCTGCGCGGGCGTCGCCGCCGCGGCCGGATCCGTGCGCGTGGCCAGCAGCCGCTGCGCGAGGACGCCGAAGACGACCGCGAACACCACCCACAGCACCAGCTGTACGGCCAGCGACGCGACCCGGAACTCCCACAGCAACGCCGCGGGGAACTCCGGCTTCACCGCGTCGTCGTTCGCCGGCAGCACCGCGAACGCGAGACCCGTCGCCACGACGAAGCCGGCACCCGCCGCCAGCGTCGCGTTCCAGTTGCCCAGGCGCGGCGCGAGCCGGCGCCCGAGGATGACCGCGCCCACACCGAGCAGCACGCTGAGCAGGATCATCAGGAAGAACAGCGTGGTGCGCTGCCCGATCGTGTCCGGGTTGCCGACCGCCGGCGGGGTCGCCGGGTACTTGAGGAACGGCACCAGGTACACGGTGGCGAAGGCGCCTCCCGCGGTGAGCGCCGCCGTCGCGCGCGGGCTGAAACGGCCCACGCGGCCGAGGGCGAACGAGAACGCGAGCGAGGCGATGCCGCCCAGCGCGACCCCGTAGACGAGGACGCCCGTCGCCAGACCGGCGGTGGACTGCACCGGCCGGCTGACGAGTTCTTCCTCCTCCTCGGCCGCCGCCTCGCCCGGCGCGGCGTCGCCGTGCCCGGCGTGGCCGCTCGGCGCGGCCGCGGCGTCCTTCGCCGCCGCGGCCTCCTCCACGGCGATGGAACCCCGTACCGGCGGCTCACCCACCACGTAGGCGACGGCGAACGCGAACAGCCCTGCGATCAGGCCCGCGAGCATGCCGCGGACCAGGAGACCTCTGACAGTAGAGGCGTACATGTGCGTGGCCTCTCAGTGGCAGGGGAAGCCGAGCAGGTGACGTCCGTCGTGCACCCACTCGTGGACGCCCTCGCCGGAGAACAGGGCGGTCGCGCCCTGCTCCGCGCCGACGAAGTACAGGGCGACGAGCATCAGGAGACCGACGAACAGCGCCCAGGGCAGGACGGCGCGCACAGGCAGCGGGGCCGACGGGGAGACGGCGGGGGTGGATATGGCAGCGGAAGCGACGGCCTCGGCCATGATGGAACCTCCTCGGGGAACAACGCGTCCCATACGGTGGTGCAGGACGACGGTCCTCGGGTCTGACTCGCCTTGGCCGCCCCCGGGGAGGCGACCGCAGCACACAGTGGCGCGACCATGCCGGATTCTCACCGGACTTCCGTCTCGCCGTCGTCGCTATGTCTTTATGTCGCCGCGACCGTACCGTGCGGCGGGCTTTCGGCCAAGACCGTGAGTTGCTGATCACATGCCCGCGCCCCGGTACAAGCCCTCCCACCTGCGCCGAAAGCCTTGCGGAGTCCGGCAGTTGGACAGCTCGCACCCTCGTCCGTATCCCCGCGCGCTCGCGGGTGCCGTGGGAGCCCGCGTAAATCGCGCAGGTGTTCGGTTCTGGGGCTAGGCTGGAAGCATGTACGCGGTCCAGGCACTCCAGGGTTCCCTCTTCGACCAGGGCGACGAGATCGGCCTCGGCCCCCTCGGCGGGCTGCGCCGCACCGTGCTCGGGTCCGGCGCCTGGGTGGACCACCTGCCCGGCTGGCTGACCGGCGCCGACGCGCTCTTCGAGCGGCTGGCCGCCGAGGTGCCCTGGCGGGCCGAACGGCGCCAGATGTACGAGCGCGAGGTGGACGTCCCCCGGCTGCTCGCCTTCTACGGGGAGGGCGAGGAGCTGCCGCACCCCTCGCTGACCGCCGCCCGGGAGGCCCTGAGCGGCCACTACGCCGCCGAGCTGGGCGAGCCCTTCACCACCGCCGGCCTGTGCCTCTACCGGGACGGCCGCGACAGCGTCGCCTGGCACGGGGACCGCACCGGGCGCTCCGCGACGCAGGACACCATGGTCGCCATCGTCTCCGTGGGGGATCCGCGCGACCTCGCCCTCCGGCCCCGCGACGGCGGGCCCACCCTGCTGCGGCTGCCCCTGGGGCACGGGGACCTCGTCGTCATGGGCGGGTCCTGCCAGCGGACGATGGAGCACGCGATACCGAAGTCGGCGCGGGCCGTCGGACCGCGGATCAGCATCCAGTTCCGGCCGCACGGGGTCCGCTGATCCCGGAGCCCCGGTCCGCTCCCCGGTGCGCCCTCCGGTCCGCCGCCGATTTGCGGGCCCGGCGGCGGGCGGCCAGGCTGGTGCGCATGGATCTGGGCGCGTTCTCCGTCAGTCTGTCCGTGCGGGACATCGAGGTCTCCAGGGCCTTCTACGAGAAGCTCGGCTTCACCGCCTTCGGCGGGGACCCGGCGCAGAACTGGCTGATCCTCAAGAACGGCGATCACGTGATCGGGCTGTTCCAGGACATGTTCGAGAAGAACATGCTGACCTTCAACCCGGGCTGGGACTCCTCCGCGCAGCCCGTGGGCGAGTTCACCGACGTCCGGGAGCTCCAGCGGGAGCTGAGGGAGAGCGGGGTGACCTTCCTGATGCAGACGGACGAGGAGGGCTCGGGCCCGGGCAGCTTCCTCGTCGTGGACCCCGACGGCAATCCGGTGCTCGTCGACCAGCACGTCTGACCAGCCGCGAGACCGCCCTCAGAGCGCCGCGTCCGGCTCCTTCGGCGACCGCGCCGCCCCCGCCGCCGCGTGCAGCGAACGCAGGGCCAGCAGCAGGACGCCGATGTCGTCCAGATAGACCGGGTCCGGGATGAGGTCCACGGGCGAGACCGTGTAGATCACCGCGACCCAGAACAGCGCCTTGTCGCGCAGCGGGATACCCGCGTCGAGCAGCAGGCGGCGCGCCGCGAAGACCCGTACGAGCAGCACTGCCGCGGCGATCGCGAGCCCGACGGCGACGATCACACCCAGGGTCAGCCAGACCTTTCCGTCCATGGCGCCCCTATACCCCGAAAGGGCGGCCCGCTATCGCCGCCCGGCCGGAACGGGCTCAGCCCGCGCCCTGCTCGCGCAGCCGCCGGCCCACCTCGCCCAGCCCGTCGGCGAGCGCGTCGAGCTGCTCGGGGGTCAGGACGTCGACCAGGATCTCCCGGACCGTCGCGACATGCCCCGGAGCGGCCTCCTCCAGCTTGGCGGTCCCCGCGTCCGTGAGGACGGCGTACACCCCGCGCACGTCGGAGGGGCAGCTGCGGCGGCGGACCAGGCCCGCCTTCTCCAGCTGGGTGACCTGGTAGGTCAGGCCGCTCTTGGAATTGATCAGGCCATTCGCCAGCTCGGTCATCCGCAGCTCGCGGTCCGGCGCGGCGGCCAGCCGGACCAGGATCTCGTACTGCGGGTGCGAGAGCCCGGCCTCGTCCTTGAGCTGCTGGTCGAGGCGCCGGTTCACCAGGGCCGAGGCGGCCAGGAAGCCGCTCCAGGCCCGCATCTCGCGTTCGTCCAGCCATCTCGGTTCAGCCATGGCCCCAGCCTACACAGGTTGTTCCAATTTGAATCAATGGTTAGGGTCCTCCGGTAGCGGTTCGAATTTGAACAACTCTTTCTGCCTCCCCGGGCCGCTCGACCGGAAGGATCCCCATGACCAGCCCCTCCGTCTCCACGACGAAGCCGCAGGCCCCCGCACCGGCCGGCCAGTCCCACCCCGCCACCACCCTCTCCACCCCCGCCCACGACACCGGCCTGCTGCTCCTGCGCCTGGTCCTCGGCCTGACCATCGCCGCGCACGGCACGCAGAAGCTCTTCGGCTGGTTCGGCGGCGGGGGCATCAGCGGCACCGGCCAGTTCTTCACCGCCAGCGGCTACCCGGCGGGCGATGCCATGGCCGTCGTCGCCGGCCTGACCGAGACCCTGGGCGGGCTCGGCCTCGCCCTCGGCCTGCTCACCCCGCTCGCGGGCGCCGCCGTCGTCGGCACGATGATCAACGCCATCGCCGTCCACGGCACCGGCGCCTTCTTCGCCCCCGAGGGCATCGAGTACGAGCTCCTCCTCACCGCCGGAGCCGCGGCCCTCGCCCTCACCGGCCCCGGCCGCTACGCCGTCGACCGCCACCTGCCCGTGCTGCGCGGCCACCGCCTCGCCCACGGCGCCCTGGCCCTCGCCCTCGCCGTGGTCCTCGCCGCCCTGACCCTCCTCATCCGCGACTAGCGACCAGTGATCAGCCGCGACTAGAACCCCTTTTCCGGGTCAGGTTCCAGGAACGGCTGACGCGGAACGGCAGCGCCCGGGGGTGTCCGGGGCCCGAGCGGATTGGCCCCGGACATTCAGGGGAAGAGCGCACAAATGACACAACCCATCGAAGACTACGCACTCATCGGCGACCTCATGACCAGCGGACTGGTCGGCCGCGACGGGTCCATCGACTGGCTGTGCCTGCCGCGCTTCGACTCGGCGGCCTGCTTCGCCAAACTCCTCGGCGAGGAGGAGAACGGCCACTGGCGCCTGGCCCCCCTCGACGCCGCCGACGGCGAGCGCTGCACCCGCCGCTCCTACATCGACGGCTCCCTGGTCCTGGAGTCGTACTGGGAGACCGAGACGGGCACCGTCAAGGTCATCGACTTCATGCCCCAGCGCGACGTCGCCCCCGACGTGGTCCGCATCGTCGAGGGCGTCAGCGGCACCGTGCGGATGCTCAGCACCCTGCGCCTGCGCTTCGACTACGGACACGTCGTGCCCTGGGTGCGCCGCAGCAACGGCGAACGCGTCGCCGTCGGCGGCCCCGACTCGGCCTGGTTCCGCAGCGAACCGGCCGTCCGCACCTGGGGCGAGGCCAACAGCACCCGCTCCCAGTTCCCCGTCAGCGCCGGCCAGCGCGTGGCCTTCGTCCTCACCTGGCACCCCTCCCACGAGCCGCGCCCCGACCCCTGCGACCCCTTCGAGGCCCTGGACCAGTCCCTCGCCGACTGGCACGACTGGGCCTCCCAGTGCCGCTACGAGGGCCCCTACCAGGAAGCCGTCACCCGCTCCCTGATCACCCTCAAGGCCCTCACCTACGCCCCCACCGGCGGCATCGCCGCGGCCGCCACCACCTCCC
Source organism: Streptomyces sp. NPDC047014 (assembly GCF_040644195.1). Lineage (NCBI taxonomy): Bacteria > Bacillati > Actinomycetota > Actinomycetes > Kitasatosporales > Streptomycetaceae > Streptomyces > Streptomyces sp. NPDC047014. The sequence continues at coordinate 5,009 of NZ_JBEYVX010000029.1, forward strand.
TCCCCGAGGAACTGGGCGGCGTCCGCAACTGGGACTACCGCTACTGCTGGCTCCGCGACTCCACCCTCACCCTCGGCTCCCTCCTGAACACCGGCTTCCTCGACGAGGCCCGCGCCTGGCGCGAGTGGCTGCTGCGCGCCGTCGCCGGAGACCCCGCCGACCTCCAGATCATGTACGGCATCGCCGGCGAGCGCCGGATCCCCGAGAGCGAACTGCCCTGGCTGCGCGGCTACGCGGGCTCCGCCCCCGTACGCATCGGCAACGCGGCCGTGGACCAGCTCCAACTGGACGTCTACGGCGAGGTCATCGACTCCCTGCACCTCGCCCGCGCCGCCGGACTGCCCGCCGAGAAGCACGCCTGGCGCATCCAGCTCGCCCTCCTCGACTTCCTCGAACGCAACTGGCGGCGCCCCGACGAGGGCCTGTGGGAGGTCCGCGGCCCGCGCCGCCACTTCGTCCACTCCAAGGTCATGGCCTGGGTCGCCGCCGACCGCGCCGTCCGCACCATGGAGGCCGACCCCTCCCTCCCCGGCGAACTCGACCGCTGGCGCACCATGCGCGACGAGGTGCACCGCGACGTCTGCGAGCGGGGCTTCGACCCCGAACGGAACACCTTCACCCAGTACTACGGCTCCCAGGAGCTCGACGCGGCCACCCTGCTCATCCCCCGCGTCGGCTTCCTGCCCCCCGACGACCCCCGCGTCGTCGGCACGGTCGACGCCGTCCGCGCCGAACTCGGCCGCAGCGGGCTCGTCCGCCGCTACAGCACCGCCGACTCCACCGTCGACGGCCTGCCCGGCGACGAAGGCGCCTTCCTGGCCTGCTCGTTCTGGCTTGCCGACGCCCTGCACATGACCGGCCGCGAGAAGGAGGCCCGCGAACTCTTCGAACGCCTGCTGTCCGTACGCAACGACGTCGGACTGCTCGCCGAGGAGTACGACGCCGTCGCCGGACGCCAGCTCGGCAACTTCCCGCAGGCGTTCAGCCACGTCGGCCTGGTCAACACCGCCCTCACCCTGGCCGGCGCCGAGGCCCCCACCACCCTGACCCCCTGAGTCCTACGCCGCCCCGCCCGTGCGGGAGGCCAGCAGCAGGGCGATGTCGTCCGGCCGGTCCGCGTCCTGGCCCGCCTCCCCGACCAGCCGGTCCGCGGTCTCCGTCAGCGGCACCGGCGAGGCCGCCCCCAGGGCCCGCCGTAGCCGCTCCACCCCGACGTCGATGTCCACCCCCGGCCGCTCCACCAGCCCGTCCGTGTACAGCGCCAGCACCGCGCCCCGCTCCAGCCGCAGCTCCGTCACCGGGTACACCGCCTCCGGGTCGATGCCCAGCACCACCCCGCCCGCCAGGTCCAGCACCTCGGTCCGGCCGTCCGGATGGCGCAGCAGCGGCTGGGGGTGCCCGGCCCGGACAGCCTGCACCGCGCCCGACGCCGGGTCGAGCAGGACGTAGCAGCAGCTCGCGAACTGGCCCGGATCCAGGTCGATGAGCAGCTGGTTGGTGCCGCTCACCACCTTCTCCGGGGAGCTGCCGCTGAGCGCGAAGGCCCGTACGGCGCTGCGCAGCTGGCCCATGGTCGCGGCGGCGGCCACGCCGTGGCCCTGGACGTCCCCGATGACCAGCGCCAGCAGGCCCGAGCCGGTCTCCACCACGTCGTACCAGTCGCCGCCCACGTCCATGCCCACCGAGCCGGGCAGATAGCGGCCCACCGTGTCCACGAACGGCCGCACCGGCAGCCGGTGCGGCAGCAGCGCGGACTGCAGCCCGTGGGCGAGCGCCGCCTCGCTGTCGTAGCGCCGGGCCCGGGCCAGGGCCTGCGCGATCAGGCCGGCCAGCGCGGTCAGCACCGTACGCTCCTCCGGACTGAAACCGCGGGGCGCGTCGAAGCCGAGGATGCAGGAGCCCACCGGCCGGCCCGAGGCGATCAGCGGCAGGAAGGCCCGCGCCCCGACGTCCGCGTCGAGCGGGATGCCCGGATAGGCCGCCGCCAGATGCTGCATCGACTCGAAGAACATCGGCCGGCCCGTGGTCAGCGTCTCCACACCCGGCAGCCGTACGTCGAGCGCGACCCCGTCGAAGCGGTTCAGGAAGCCCTGCGGGAACCCCGTCTCCCAGGCCAGGTGCAGATGCCGCTCGTCGAGCAGGTAGATCGCCAGCTGGCGGCCCCCGAAGGCGGGCAGCAGCTCGTCGGTCACCACCGCCGACACCTGCCGGGCGGTGACCGCCTCCGTCAGCGCGATCGCGAGCGCGACCGGCCGGTACAGCGTCGAGGCCCGGTCGGCGGGGGAGCCCACGCCCGTGCCGCTGCCCGCGTCGGCGAGCTCGTCCCGGCCGGCGAGTGCCGGGGCCGCGTACGCGGAGGCGGCCCCGGCCGTCAGGGTCAGGGTCACGCCGTCGGGTGCGGGGTACAGGTCCACCGCGAACCACTCCCCGGGCGGATGCCGCCCCCGCCGGGCCTCGAAGCGCACCGGCTTCGCCGCCATGAACACCGCGCGGAAGTGGTCGTCGTACGCCGGATGCCCGAGCCAGGGCAGCGCCTCCCACAGCAGCCGTCCGCGCAGCTCCGCCGCACCGGCGCCGAGCAGCCGCTCGCCGGGGACGTTGACGAAGCCGATCCTGCCCTGCCGGTCCAGCGACAGCACCGCCTGCGCGAGCCGGTCCACGGCCGCCCGCGCCCCCTCCGCCCCCGCCGACGGGCCGGCGCCCGGCCCCGGCACGTCCAGCGGGTCCCCCTCCCACATCAGCGGTTCCCCGGCCGGCGCGAGCCCGGCCAGCTCCCGGGCCAGCCCGTCCGCCGCCTCCCGGAGCCGCCGCCGGTCCCCGGCCCCGACGGGGACGCCCGGGGTGGCGGGCCGCAGCACCAGCAGGACGCCGAACCGCTCGGTCCCGGCGGTCACCGGCTCGTACAGGGAGCCGAAGGGGAAGGGCAGCCCGGCCATCAGCTGCGGGAAGCGGCTCATCGCCGACTCCGCGTCGGGCAGGTGCACCGCCTGCCCCGAGCGGAACACCTCCGCCACCGGGTACGGGCGGTTCACGTGCATCCGCCACCACGGCCGGAACAGGGGCAGCGGCAGCCCGGTGAAGGTGGCCAGCAGCAGCAGCCCGGAGGTGGGGGAGCGCAGGTAGATCCCGCCCGCGAACCCCCCGACGGCCTCCACGGCACCGACGACGGCCCGCGCGAGCGCCTGGGCGGTGGCGTCCGTGGCGCGGTCGGCGCTCTCCGCTCTCGCCATCACACAGTCAGCATGCCCCCAGGGCCGCGGCCCCTGCATCCCGGCCGGGACCCGCTCCGGCCCCCGCCGACCCCGGTCCGCGCTAGGCCGACCGCTTCCCTCGTCCGGGGGACGCACGGCTGTGCGGGCCGCCGACCGCCCGTACCGCGGGGCACGATACGCACGCGTCAGCACCCCCGGCGGGCCACCGGAAGGCACAGCATGCGGTTCCACTACGACACCATCGGCGAGCGGTACGCGGAATCCAGCGGCGCCGCCGCCTACTCCGCCGCCGACACCTACACCCTGCACGGCGCCCTCGACGCCCTCGGCGGGCTGCGCGGCCTCGACGCCCTCGACCTGGCCTGCGGATACGGCTACAACACCCGCCTGCTCGCCCGCGGCGGAGCCCGCCGCACCGTCGGCGTCGACGTCTCCGAGGAGATGATCCGGCAGGCCCGCGCCCACGAGGACACCAAGGACCGCACCGACGTCGAATACCTCGTCGCGGACGCCGCCGGGCTGCCCGCCCTCGGCCCCTTCCACCTGGCCACCGCCGCCTACGTCTTCAGCTACGCGCCCGACCGCCGGACCCTGCACGCCATGTTCCGCTCCGTCCGCGCCAACCTGCGCCCCGGTGGCCGGCTGCTCGCGATCGTCCCGAACGCCGGGGCGTTCCCGCGCGTGGACTGGTCCCCGTACGGGGTGCGGATCCTCGACCGGGTCCGCGAGGGCGACGCCCCGCTGCTCAAGGCGCACTTCCTGACCGAGCCGCCCGTGCCCTTCGAATTCCGCGAATGGGCCCACTCCGACCTCGCCGAGGCGGCCGTCGAAGCGGGCTTCGTCACCGTCGGCTGGCAGCCGAACCGGACCCCGCCCGCCGACCCCGTCCGCGACGACGCCTACTGGACCGCCTACCGCGCCTGGCCCATCAGCTCACTGATGACCTGCACGGCCTGACCGGCCCGCCCGGGATGCCGCCCCTGAGCCCCGCGCCCGCCGCGCCGCCGCCCTCACAGCTGCGCCGCCGCGCGGACCAGCGCCACGATCCGCTCGCGCGCCGCACGCCCCTCCGGCAGCGGCATCAGCGGGTAGGCGTGCGGCAGCCCCGCCTCCTCGTGGAACTCCACCTCGGCCCCGTCCTCGCGCGCCCGCCGCACCAGCTCCCGGCTGTCCGTGGTCAGCAGGTCCCGGGTGCCCGTGAACACCGTCATCGGCGCCAGCCCGGCGAAGCTCCCGTGCAGCGGGCTCACCCGCGGATCCTCCGGCGCCAGGGTCCCCGCGTACAGCCGGCCCGCCTCCCGCAGCCCCGCGCGGGCCAGCATCGGATCCGCCGCTTCCAGGGCCGCCTGGTCCGGATGGCTCATCGTCACGTCCAGCCAGGGGGAGATCAGTACGATCCGCGAGGGCTGCTCCCCGTCCCGGTCCCGGAGCCGCTGCGCGGCCGCCAGCGCCAGCCCGGCCCCCGCCGAGTCCCCGATCAGCACCGTGCCGCCGTCCCCGCCGCCCGCGATCAGGCCGCTCAGCAGATCCGTCGCCACCGGAACCGTCCGGTCCGCGGTACCCCGGGGCGCCAGGATGTACGCCGGTACGACGACCCGCGCCCGCGCCCGCGTCACCAGCGTCCGGACCAGCTCCCAGTGCGGGCGCACCAGCTCGTGCACGTACCCGCCGCCGTGCACGTACAGCACCTGCGCCGCGGGCTCCGCCCCCAGCGGGCACACGTCGTACACCGGCCACGCCCCCACGAAGGTCCGCGAGACCTCCGCGACCCGCCCCAGCCGCCGCGGCGGCAGATGCGAGGCGGGCCTGCGGGCGGCCCGCGCCACGCCGTCCCGCACCGCCTCGGCGGACGCGAACCGTCTTCGCCGCCCCGCCGCCACCAGCGCCGCCGAAAGCACCCTGCTGCTCACACTCGGCACGCGCCCCACCTCCCCTTTTCCCTGCCCCGTCACCGGAGGAGCATAGGCGTGAAGCTGCACTGTCGGCCCGCTTAAGAAAGTCTCGATGGACTGATCACCATGGTGATCGGCAGATTGGTGCCCGTCACCGACGCCGGCCGGACCCACCCCGCCCCCGGCGCCCCCTTCCGCATGCCTGGAGCCACCCCATGAAGGCACTCGTCAAGCACAAGGCCGAGCCGGGCCTGTGGCTCATGGACGTCCCCGAGCCGGAGTACGGCGCCGGAGACGTGCTGATCAAGGTGCTGCGCACCGGCATCTGCGGAACCGACCTGCACATCCGCTCCTGGGACGGCTGGGCGCAGGGCGCGGTCAAGACCCCGCTGGTCCTCGGCCACGAGTTCGTCGGAGAGGTCGCCGCCGTCGGCGCGGACGTCCGTGACATCGAGCTGGGCGCGCTCGTCAGCGGCGAGGGCCACCTGGTGTGCGGCAAGTGCCGCAACTGCCTCGCCGGCCGCCGCCACCTGTGCCGCAGCACCGTCGGCCTCGGCGTGGGCCGGGACGGCGCCTTCGCGGAGTACGTGGTCCTGCCCGCGCAGAACGTGTGGGTCCACCGCACCGCCGTGGACCTGGACGTCGCCGCGATCTTCGACCCCTTCGGCAACGCCGTGCACACCGCCCTGTCCTTCCCGCTCGTCGGCGAGGACGTACTGATCACCGGCGCCGGCCCCATCGGCATCATGGCCGCCGCCGTCGCCAAGCACGCCGGCGCGCGCAACGTCGTCATCACCGACGTCAGCCCCGAGCGGCTGGAGATCGCCCGCAAGGCCGGAGCCACCCTCGCCGTGAACGTCGCGGAGTCCTCCATCGCCGCCGCGCAGACGCAGCTGGGCCTGCGCGAGGGCTTCGACATCGGCCTGGAGATGTCCGGACGCGCCGAGGCCATGCGCGACATGATCGACAACATGACCCACGGCGGCCGGATCGCCATGCTGGGCCTGCCCGCGACGGAGTTCCCCGTCGACTGGGCGAAGGTCGTCACCTCGATGATCACGATCAAGGGCATCTACGGACGCGAGATGTTCGAGACCTGGTACGCGATGACCGTGCTGCTGGAGGGCGGGCTCGACCTCAGCCCCGTCATCACCGGCCGCTACTCGCACCGCGACTTCGAGGCCGCCTTCGACGAGGCGGCGACCGCCCGCAGCGGCAAGATCATCCTGGACTGGACGGCGTAACCGCACGCCCCCTTCCCCCACGCACCATCTCCCTCCGGCCGGGCCCCGCACACCCTCCCCCCTCCGCGGGGCCCGGCCCCCCTCCGCCGCATCCGGCCGCACAAGGAGAAGACCCCGCATGTTCGAGACCGTCCGCGACGACCTCCGCAGCACCCTCGACGAGATCCGCGCCGCGGGCCTGCACAAGCCCGAGCGGGTCATCGGCACCCCGCAGAGCGCGGCCGTCGCCGTCACCGCGGGCGGCGCCGCCGGCGAGGTGCTCAACTTCTGCGCCAACAACTACCTCGGGCTGGCCGACCACCCCGAGGTCGTCGCCGCCGCGAAGGACGCCCTGGACCGCTGGGGCTACGGCATGGCCTCCGTACGCTTCATCTGCGGCACCCAGGAGGTCCACAAGGAGCTGGAGGCCCGCCTCTCGGCCTTCCTCGGCCAGGAGGACACGATCCTCTACTCCTCCTGCTTCGACGCCAACGGCGGTGTCTTCGAGACTCTGCTCGGCGCCGAGGACGCGGTGATCTCCGACGCCCTCAACCACGCCTCCATCATCGACGGCATCCGCCTGTCCAAGGCCCGCCGCTTCCGCTACGCCAACCGCGACATGGCCGAGCTGGAAGCCCGCCTCAAGGAGGCCACCGAGGGCGGCGCCCGCCGCAAGCTCGTCGTCACCGACGGCGTGTTCTCCATGGACGGCTACGTGGCCCCGCTCCAGGAGATCTGCGACCTCGCCGACCGCTACGACGCCATGGTCATGGTCGACGACTCCCACGCCGTCGGCTTCGTCGGCCCCGGCGGCCGCGGCACCCCCGAGCTGCACGGCGTCATGGACCGCGTCGACATCATCACCGGCACCCTCGGCAAGGCCCTCGGCGGCGCCTCCGGCGGCTATGTCGCCGCCCGCGCCGAGATCGTGGAGCTGCTGCGCCAGCGCTCGCGCCCGTACCTCTTCTCCAACTCCCTCGCCCCCGTCATCGCCGCCGCCTCCCTCAAGGTCCTCGACCTGCTGGAGTCCGCCGGTGACCTGCGCGAACGCCTCGCCGCGAACACCGCGCTCTTCCGCGAGCGGATGACCGAGGCCGGCTTCGAGATCCTGCCCGGCGACCACGCCATCGCCCCCGTCATGATCGGCGACGCGGCCGAGGCGGGCCGGATGGCCGAGCTGCTGCTGGAGCGCGGCGTGTACGTGATCGGCTTCTCCTACCCGGTCGTGCCGATGGGCGCCGCGCGTATCCGCGTACAGCTCTCGGCGGCCCACTCGACGGCCGACGTCGAGCGCGCCGTGGCCGCCTTCATCGACGCCCGAGCGGCGCTTTCCGCTGCTCAGGGCTGACATCATGGAGGGGTGATCGACCCCCGCCGGCTGCGCATCCTGCGGGCCGTGGCGGACCACCGTACGGTGACCGCCGCGGCCGCAGCCCTCTACCTCACCCCCTCCGCCGTCTCCCAGCAGCTCGCGGCGCTGGAACAGGAGACGGGCCACACGCTGCTCGTCCGCAGCGGGCGCGGGGTACGGCTCACCGCCGCCGGGGAGATCCTGCTCGGCCACGCCCACGAGGTGTTCGCGCAGCTGGAACGGGCCGAGGCGGAGCTCGCCGCCTACGCGGAGGGCGCGGGCGGCGAGGTCACGGTGGCCGCCTTCGCGACGGGCATCGCGGAGGTCCTGGCCCCGGCCATCGCCCGGCTCGCGCGGGAGCATCCGGGGATCCGGCTGCGGGTCCGGGACGCCGAGGGCGACCAGAGCCTGCCGCTGCTGCTGGACGGCGAGGCGGATCTCGCCCTCGCGGTGGAGTACCGGGGCGCGCCGGGGGCCGACGACGGCAGGCTCTCCGTGCTCCCGCTGTACGCGGAGCCCTTCGACGCCGTACTGCCCGCCGGGCATCCGCTGGCCGACCTGCCCGCGGTGGCCCTCGCGGACCTCGCGGACTCCGACTGGGTGGGGCAGTACCCGGGCAACCCCTGCCATGACGTGACCCTGCTGGCCTGCGAACTCGCGGGCTTCCAGCCGCGGTTCGCCCACTCCTCCGACGACTTCCGCGCCGTGACGGCCCTGGTCGGAGCCGGGGCGGGCGTGGCCCTCGTACCCCGCTCGGCCCTGCGGGGCATGGACCTCAAGGAGGTCCAGGTCCGCCCGGTGACCGGCCCGGCGGCCACCCGACGCGTCTTCGCCGCCACCCGGCGCGGCGGGGAGACCCATCCGCTGATCGCCCCGGTGCTGGCCGCCTTGGCCCGGGAAGCGGAACGGCTGCCCACGCACTGAGGGCCGGGTCCCCGGGGCGGTTCCGGCTCGCTCAGACGCGGACCACCCGCACCCCGGACCGCTCGAAGCGGCCGGCCACCTGCTGGGGCAGGTCCGTGTCCGTCACCAGGACGTCCACCTCCGACGGGGCGCAGATCCGGGCGAAGGCGCGCACGCCCAGCTTGCTGGAGTCGGCCGCCACCACCACCCGGCGGGCCCGCTCGCACAGCAGGCGGTTGACCGAAGCCTCGTCCTCGTGGCGGGTGGCCGCGCCGTCCCGGGGGTCGAAACCGTCCACGCCGAGCACCGCCGTGTCCACGGTGAGCTGCCCGAGGACCTGTTCGGCCAGCGGGCCCGTCAGCTCGTACGACTGGGGGCGGGCGACGCCACCGGTGAGCACGATCTTGAACTGCGGGCGGATCACCAGCTCCCCCGCGATGTTGAGGGCGTTCGTCACCACCGTGAGCGCCGGGGAGCCCTGCGCGAGATCCGGGCGGGCGGCCAGCGCCCGGGCCACCTCGGTGGTCGTGGTGCCGCCCGTCAGGCCGATCACCTCGCCGGGGCTGATCAGCGCGGCGACCGCCGCGCTGATACGGCCCTTCTCGGCGGCGCGCCGTGACGTCCGGTAGCGCAGGGGGAGTTCGTAGGAGACGCCGTGCGGGACCGCGCCGCCGCGGGTGCGGACCAGCAGCTGCTGCTCGGCGAGCTGGTCGAGGTCGCGGCGGATGGTCGCGGCGGAGACGCCGAGCGCCTCGGCGGCCGGTTCCACCTCCAGGCCGCCCCGCTCCACGAGCAGGTCCAGCAGCGTCTGCCAGCGCTCCTTGCGGGTCATCGGCGGCTCCTCGGGGTGTGCTGCTGGGTGTGCTGCTCGGTGTTCTGCGGCGACATTAGCCCAGGGGAAGTCTCCTGCCGCCGCTCGTGGTTGCTTGAAGTTGCGCGAAACTGCCCGCTACCGTGCAGGAAAACGCATCACGTCGCTTTGCATAGCACCGCACTGCACCGCATCGCACCGCAGAGGTCCGTCGCACGAGGGAGCCTGTATGAGTCACGTCGCGTACGAGCTGGGCACGCAGCCCGCATGCTGGGAGCGGGCCGCCGAACTGGCCCCCGGCCGGCGGGCGGTGCTCCCGCTGCCGGGGGAGCGCACCGCGATCGTCGGGTGCGGGACCTCGTACTACATGGCCCAGGCGGCCGCCGCGCTCCGCGAGGAGGCCGGACAGGGCGAGACCGACGCCTTCCCCGCCTCCGAGTTCCCGCTCCACCGCCGCTACGACCGCGTCCTCGCCCTGACCCGGTCCGGCACCACCACCGAGGTGCTGGACCTGCTGGCCGCCCTGCGGGACGTGGGCGTGCCGACGACCGCCGTGGTCGGGGACCCCGCCACCCCGGTGATGACCCTCGCGGACGAGCTCGTCGTCCTCGACTTCGCCGACGAGCGGTCCGTCGTGCAGACCCGCTTCGCCACCACCGCCCTCACCCTGCTGCGCGCCCACCTCGGGCTGCACACCCCCGCCGCGGTGGCCGACGCCCGCACCGCCCTCGACGAACCGCTGCCCGTCGGGCTGGACCAGCTCGGGCAGTTCACCTTCCTCGGGCGCGGCTGGAGCGTAGGGCTCGCCCACGAGGCGGCGTTGAAGATGCGCGAGGCGTCGCTGTCCTGGGCCGAGTCCTATCCGGCCATGGAGTACCGGCACGGGCCGATCAGCGTCTCCGGCCCCGGTACGGTCACCTGGTCGCTCGGCACCACCCCCGACGGGCTCCCCGAGCAGGTCCGCGCCACCGGCGGGCAGTGGGTGGGAGGCAGGCTCGACCCGCTCGCCGAACTGGTCCGCGTACACCGCCTCGCGCTCGCCGTCGCCGCCCACCGCGGCCTCGATCCGGACCAGCCGCGCCATCTCACGCGCTCGGTGATCCTCACCACCGGCGAGGAGGCGGTCCGATGAGCCTCATGTCCGCCGGTGAGCTGGTCCGGGAGGCGGCCGCCTCGGGCCGGGCCGTGGCCGCGTTCAACATCATCACCCTGGAGCACGCCGAGGCGGTCGTCGCCGGGGCCGAGGCCGCGGGACTGCCCGTGATCCTCCAACTGAGCGAGAACGCCGTGAAGTTCCGCGCCGGCCGGCTGCTGCCGATCTCCCGGGCGGCCGCGGCCTGCGCCGAGGCCGCCGGAGTCCCCGTCGGCCTGCACCTGGACCACGTCAAGAGCCCCGACCTGCTCCGGCAGGCGTGCGACGCCGGGTACAGCTCCGTGATGTACGACGCGGCGCAGCTCCCGTACGCCGAGAACCTGGAGGCCACCCGCTCCGCGGCCGACTGGGCGCACGCCAACGGGCTGTGGATCGAGGCCGAGCTGGGCGAGGTCGGCGGGAAGAACGGGGCCGCGCCGCTGGATCCGCACGCGCCCGGCGCCCGTACCGATCCCGACGAGGCACGGCGCTTCGTCGCGGACTCCGGGGTCGACGCGCTGGCCGTCGCCGTCGGCAGCAGCCACGCCATGACCAGCCGGACGGCGGCCCTGGACCACGCGTTGCTCGCGCGGCTGGCGAAGAGCGTGGACGTACCGCTGGTCCTGCACGGCTCCTCCGGGCTGCCGGACGCCGAGCTGGCGGCGGCCGTCGCGGGCGGTATCCGCAAGGTCAACATCGGCACCGCGCTCAACCTGGCCATGACCGAGGCCATCCGCGCCCATCTGACCCCGGCGGACCCGCGCCCGTACCTGACGGCGGCCCGTACGGCGATGACGGCGACGGCGACGGCTATGATCAGCGCCCTGAACTGACGGGCGGGCGGGGCGGAGGCGGTGCGGACGTGGAAGCGCAGCGGGGCGGGACGAACCGGCGCAGGTTCCTGCTGATCGCCGGGATCCCGCTGCTGGCCGTGGCGGGCGGCACGGCGTATGCGCTCAAGCCGTCGCCTCCGTACCGCCACCAGGTGCGCACGGACCTGGAGCCGCTGAACTCGCGGCTGCGGCCGTACCTCGGGGAGCTGGCCGAGGCGCACTGGGTGGGCTACAACATCGACGCGCCGGGCGGGGACCGCACCATCCCGGGCCCGGACGCGCGGGTCCGGCTGGTGGGGGTGGCGCGGATGGCGGCGGGGGGCGCGGACGCGATCGTACGCAACCCGGAGTACGACTTCGGGCCCGGCGCGCAGCCGTCGGACCTGCCCGAGCCTCTGGTGCCGCACGTACCCGGGGACGCGGCGTGGCAGCACAGCCCGCGGTTCGACGCGCACGCGAACCGGGCGGGGGCGGAGGGGGCGTCGCCGCACGTGTCGGGGCCGTACCTCTTCGACACGGGCCGCAACCTGGTCTGCTTCGACCTGGTCTACCTCTACATGTGAGGGCCACATGCAACGGTTCCGTGTGGCGGCTCCGTGTGACGGCCCTTCCGAATTCCTGTAACGGGTTCTACCCTGACGGCCGCCGTCAGGGAGACCCCGGGAGGGCCAGTGCACCTCGAATACACGCCTGAGCAGCAGCGGTTGCGCGCCGAACTGCGCGCCTACTTCGCCGAGCTGGTACCGGAGGACGTCTACGCCCGCTACGAGGACCCGGCCGCGCAGAAACGCTTCTACCGGGAGACCATCCGCCGGCTCGGCGCCGACGGCTGGCTCGGGGTCGGCTGGCCGGAGCGGTACGGCGGGCGCGGTATGACCCCGATGGACCAGTTCATCTTCTTCGACGAGGCCGCGCAGGCGGTGGTGCCGCTGCCGCTGATGGCGCTGAACACGGTCGGGCCGACCCTGATGCAGTTCGGCACGGAGGAGCAGAAGGCGTACTTCCTGCCCCGGATCCTCTCCGGCGAGATCGACTTCGCCATCGGCTACAGCGAGCCCGACGCGGGCACCGACCTCGCCGCCCTCAAGTGCAAGGCGGTGCGCGAGGGCGACGAGGAGACCGGCACGTACGTCGTCAACGGCCAGAAGATCTGGACCACGAACGGCGACACCGCCGACTGGGTCTGGCTCGCGGTCCGCACCGACCCGGAGGCCCCGGCGCACAAGGGCATCACGATGCTCCTGGTCCCGACCTCGGACCCCGGCTACTCGTACACCCTGATCAACACCCTCGCCTCGCACGACACCACGGCCAGCTACTACGAGGACATCCGCGTCCCGGCGAGCCGCCGCGTCGGTCAGGAGAACAAGGGCTGGCGGCTGATCACCAACCAGCTCAACCACGAGCGCGTCACCCTGGCCGCCCACGGCACGATGGCCATCCGCGCCCTCCACGACGTCCAGCGCTGGGCGTCGGCGACCCGCCTCGCGGACGGCCGCCGGGTCATCGACCTCTCGTGGGTCCGCGGCCGCCTGGCCCGTACCCATGTCCGCCTGGACGCGATGAAGCTGCTCAACTGGCAGATGGTCAACGCGGTCGAGACGGGCACCCTCACCCCGCAGGACGCCTCGGCGGTCAAGGTCTACGGCTCGGAGGCCCGCCGCGACGCGTACGCCTGGCTCATGGAGGTCGTCGGCGCGGCGGGCCCGTTGAAGGACGGCTCGGCGGGCGCGGTCCTCCACGGCGAACTGGAACGCGGCTACCGCAGCGCGGTCATCTTCACCTTCGGCGGCGGCAACAACGAAATCCAACGCGAGATCATCTCCTGGCTGGGCCTGAGCATGCCCCGGGTCCGGCGTTAGTCCTCCTTCCGCTGGGGGCTGACCCGATACTGAGGGGCATGCCTGAGAGCGATGCGCCACGTACCGTCCCCACGCAAGAAGCGGAGCCCTGGGAGCCGACCGCCTCGGACCCGGTTCTCAGCACCTCCCCGGAACCCGGCACGCCGGGGAACGTCCCGCCCGGTGATGATCTCGATCTGCACATCGGCTGGGACCGCTTCGAGAGGCTTGTACTGAGCCTGGCCCGTGGGGTGCTGGGGCTCAGGGGGGTCAAGTTCCGCCGTTATGGGGTGCAGGGCCAGCCGCAGTACGGCATCGACCTCGCCGGCCGTGAACCGGACGGCGGTTACACCGTCATCCAGTGCAAGGAATACCGGACGTTCACCGCCGGTGACCTGCGCGCGGCGGTCGAGGTCTTCGCGACGGGGCGGCGCCCGTTCGGTGCGCGCCGTCTGATCGTCGCCACCTCGGCGGACACGCAGAGCACTCAGGTCGCCGAGGAACTGAGCAGGCTCCAAGGCGTGTACGACGATCTGGAGTTGGACCTGTGGGGCTCCGAGCAGCTCAACGAGCACCTGCGTTCCCAGGGCGATGTGGTCGCCCGGTTCTGGACCCGGGAGACGGCGGAGACCTTCTGTACGGGCGCACCTCCGGCCGGGGTTCCCGTGCCGCTGCCCGACCGGCAGGAGCAGGCGGAGAGGATTCTGATCGGGCCATTGCAGACCAGCGACGTGGCGCCGATCCTGCGCACGGCGGACGCCAAGCGCTCGACAGCGCCGGAGGAGTCCGCCCGGTCGTACGGCGAACTCGCGGACCGGCTCTACGACGCCGGTTTCCGGGGGCACGCCGTTGCCGTCCGGGCCAGGCAGCTCGACGCGCTCGTGGAGGCCCGGCTCGTTGACCAGGCCATCGATCTGGCAGCGCTTCTCGCGGTCACGGCTCTTCACCTGGGGGACCGGGAAGAGCCCCGCAGGCTCCTGCACCGGATCGAAAAACTGGCCTCCGAGGTGCGGGCCTCCGGCGCGGAGCTGTCAGCAGGTGCGCAGCGGCATGCGCGGCTGGTGAGTGCGGCGGTCGGAGGTGTCGTCCACCCGCTGGGTGACTTCGAGGCATTGCGGACCGTGCTGGAGGAGCCTGCGGACGCCCCGGCCTACCAGCCGCTGCTGGTACTCCTGCTCACCGAGCATCTGCTGGCCTCCGACCCCGGCCGGCTGCAAGGGCTGGACGCACTGATCGGAACGGCCGTCGCTCACGCCGACGCAGAACCGATCGCGAGGGTCACCGAAGACGCTGCGATCCGCTTGCGTCTGGTGCGTGCCGAGTACGACCTGGCCGAGCGCGCCGCACTGAAACGGCTGGCGCGGCGGCATCTGGTGTCCGGTCGGCACGCCGCTCTGATCAGCGCGCGTGAGGGGCGAAGGTGTGCCCTGGAGGGCCGGGCCGAGGAAGCAGTGGAGAGCTGGCGCGACGGCATCTACGACGCCATCCATGCCGGGCTGACCGAGGACGCGGCGGACTGGCTCTATGCGGTGCGTGGAGTGAACGTTCAATACGGCCCGCTGACCACGGAACTCGATGACGAGCATCGGCTGGCGCAGGCGCTGCGGGCGACGGAGAGGGGCCGTCTGCTCGACCGCGTGCGCTCCTTCCGGGAACACGCTCTGTCGGCCAAGGTGGATGGGAAGCTGGTTCAGGCGGCTCTGTCCGCACGGCGCTGGCACACGGACACGGTCATCACCGGAAGCTGGGCAAGCGAGATGGAGGCCCTGGAATTCCTCGGTGACCTCTACCGCGATTCCGGCGAACCCGCGCTGGCCGCCCAGTACTACCAGCGCTCGGGCAGGGCCAAGAAGCTCCAGAAGCTCGCGAAGACGGTGGGTGATCTTCTGCTGCCCATGGAACCGATCGCAGACGCCCCCTGGTGGGTCCTGCACGCCCGTGCGGCGCAGGCCGAGGCGCAGGCGGATCTGATCGACGACGAAAGGGCCGGCATCCTCCTGAGCGAGCTGACGGCCCTGGCCGAGCGCGGCAGGTCGGGTGAGCTCGTGGAGTCCCCCTTCTACAACCTCACCCATCAGGCCACTCGCAGCGCTTGCGCCCTGGCGGCGCGAGGAACGCCGGCGCAGGCGCTGGCCCTGCTCGACCTCCTGGCCTCGGATGTGCCACGCGGCCCCAACCAGTACAGGCACTCCGACGACTGCCACGCATCCGCCTGCGTCGCCATCGCCCAGGCTCACCCGGAGGTCGCACAGGCGGCCCTGGCTCGGCTCTTCGACCTTGCGGAAGGCGGGGCGCACAGGGCACTGGAACTGGTCGTGGAGGACGAGGTGGTCGAACTGCTGGCAGCGCGGCAGGAGGACGCCGAACCAGTCGGGGGAGCGGACGGCCCGGAAGCGGTGGCTCCCGACGGCTGGGCGGAACTGCGGGCGAGGGTCGGTCGTTTGGATGACCAGGGGCTGTACTTGGCCGATGTGGCTCGCACCCTCGTCGATCCGGGGCATCCGGCTGTGCGACAGCGCGCCGAGCAGGCGAAGGACCGCATTCTGCAGCGCCCCGACCCGGAACCGGGCCACACCGCGTTCGGCACCAGGCTGGTCACCGATGCCTACCTGGTCGGGTCCCTCGACGCCGCGTCCCGTACCGCGTGCCTCGACAAGCTGGTAGCCGTCGCGACGGATGCTCGTGAAGTGGCCGCGACCAGGCGCGACGCCCTTGTCGGTGTACGGAATCTGGTGGTCGATCTGCCCGTCGACGTCCAGCGGCGGGTGTTCGAGACGGCCAAGGGTTTTGTACGCGGCGAGCAGGCGGGCAGCCATCTGGACGGCGAGGTGACCGGCACACCGCACCCGCTCAGCTCCTTCAAGATCTCGATGGGGTCGGCTTCGCTGAGGGGTGAAGGGCTGCTGCTGGCCGCCGGGTCCGCCAGCACGCCGGAGGCCCACGTGTGGGTGCGCGAGCAGGCCATCGGCCTGCTGGCGGGCGACGATGCCTCCGAACTTCACGCTGCGGCATTGGCCCTTGGGCGCTTGCCCCGCGAGGCCGCCGCCGAGGTCGACGCCAACCTCATGCTGGCGCACGGCCATATCGGCGTCCGCCAGGCCGGCGCGGTGCTGTGCCTGGGGCACCCCACCCGCTATCGGGACACCGCCGTACGCCTGGCGCAGGAGGGCGACTACCGGCTGCGGCGTACGCTGGCGCAGATCGCGGCTGGGGCCGGTCCCGAGGTGTCCGAGTTGGCGGCCGAGATCCTGGACATCCTCAGGCGGGACCCTCGCCACAGCGTCCGGGTGGAGGCTTCCTGAGTGAGACGACGAGCGGTGAGTGGGCACGGTCGGGCCGGTTGCCCCGTCCAAAAGCAGGTGCGGACGGCCGGGCTGACGGGCAGCATGCCCGCATGTCCACCGAAGTCAGCGGGATGATCGAGTGCCGGCCGGGTGCGCGCCTCTGGGGCCCCGAGGACGAGGACTCCGTATGGCAGGCGGCCATCGACTGGCTCTTCTGAGCTCCGTTTGGCGGCGGAGCGGCGCTGCTCCAAGGGGAGGTGGACGTGGCCATCGAGCGCGATGTCATGCTCAATGAACTCGCCCAGGGCTCCACCCCATGGCCCAGGGCATGGCCTGGTTCGAGGCGCTCGGCCCGGCGGAGCAGTCCGAAGTGCTGTGGTTCCTGAGGCACCACTGTGTTCAGGCACGCGTCGTTGCCGAGGACGGGCCGGAAGGCATCCGCTGTGCTGGTCTGCGGCCCACGCACACACCGGCGGTACTGATCACACGTGGCCGGATCGACCAGCAGCTGGGGAAGATCTCCTCCCTGGCTCCCCGCGACGAACGGCGGAAGGCATTTCGGCTGCTGGTCGCGGTGCTCGCGATCGCTGACGGGCGGCGCCGGGAGCGGTGCTGCTCGGACGGGTGCGGGCACTGGTGGCACCAGCTGTCTGCTGGTGACTGATCCCGGGTGGTCGGTGCTTGAGGGAGGCGTTGGCTGCCGTGCTCAGGGGGTGGCGCGGAGGAGGACCAGGGAGCCTTCGTAGGTGGGCTGGTGGCGGAGGTGGGCGAATTCGGTGTCCCAGGTGCCCGATTCGAGGTCGGCGCGGAGGGTGGTGTCGAAGTGTTCGCGGACCCGGTCATCCGCGAAGCTCCAGGCCGAGGACGGCTGGCGGGCGGCCGGGTCCAGCAGGAGTTCGGGGCGGCCGTAGTACGCCTCGTTGAAGCCGTCGGTGCAGTCCAGGGGGATCGGTACGGGCGTGACCGTGCTGGTGCCGCCGAGGGCGGAGGTCAGTTCCGCGAGGGGTGGATGGCGTAGGGCCTCGGTGTCGAGGACTTCGGGGGCGTAGCGGTACAGCCAGAAGTCGCGTACGCGGAGGGGGTCGTGGGTGAGGATCACCACCGGGCCGCGCGTCACGCGGCGCAGCTCGCGCAGGTGGGTGGGGGTGTCCGGCCACTGGTGGAGGGTGGACAGCATGAGCGCCCCGTCGAACTGTCCATTGTGGAAGGGGAGTTCGGTGGTGGGGTGCCGCTGGGTGTGGGGCGGCCGCGGTGGCGGGGGGCTGAGGGAGGTGATGGTGCGGGCGGGGGTCTCGTAGGAGAGGGCGCCGGGGCCGACGTTGAGGACGGATCTGGCGTCGCCCAGGGCCTCGGCGACGTAGCGCGCGATGCGTTCGTCGGGGCGGAGGCGGGGGGAGTGGTGCGTGTGGGGGTCCCGGGTGAGTGTCGCCATGGGTTGCCTCGCCTCGTGAGCAGGGTGGAGGGCGCGGGGATCTCGTACGCCGACCGGTTGTGCCGGGTCGGCGTCGGCCTGCGGGGCCGCCGCTTCTGGTGACATCCTGCATCTGCGGGTGATATTCGACAATCTCCTGGCAAATACTTGGTTGATCGGACGATGTGGGTGGTGGGTGAGGGGGGCTTGGTTGGAGGTAGTGACAAGGTGGGGAGGGGTGAGATCGGGTGTCGGTGGTGGCCTGATGCGCCGTGGTGGGGGCTGAGGCTGCTGGCGCCTCTAGGGCGGGGCGTGTTGTGTCGCCGCCCGTGTTGGCCGCGCGGATCACTCTGGTCGCGTACGAGGTGGGCGGGCTCGGTGGTGACGTCCGTGGCGGTTTGTGGGTCGGGTGGGCGCTTTGGCCTTGCGGCTCGTAGCGGGGTGGTGCGGTGGGTCCTGCCGTGGGTGGCTCGCGCCGTTTGCTTCGGCTGGGGGCCCGGCCCGGCCGTAGGGGTGGAGTGGGCTGGCCCGGCTTCCGATGGTTTGTCCCCGGCAGCCGGGGCCGGTGCTTCACGTTCGGCTCCGCCGATCGCCGCATGCTGCCTTGGTCGGCGGGCGTTGTGCAGGGCGCCCGGGAACCGGTTCGGTGCTCCGGTGGCCGGGTTGGCCTTGCGGTTGGGGTGCGGGGTGGGGCGCTCGGCGGTGTTTGCTACGGAATCTCGACGGCTCGACCGGTTGGGGCCCGGGATGGCCGGTAGTTACGGTGCGGCCGCTTCCAGGGTGGTTACGTTGCCCGACATGACCGTGCGGATGTGGCGGGTGAGGTGGTCCAGGGGCCAGTCCCACCAGGCGACGGCCAGGAGGCGGGCGATGTCCGCCTCCGGGTAGCGGGTGCGGAGCAGGCGGGCCGGGTTGCCGCCGACGATGCCGTAGTCCGGGACGTCCTCGACGACCACGGAGCCGGCCGCGATGATCGCGCCGTGGCCGATGCGTACGCCCGGCATGACGGTAGCGCCGTGCCCGAACCAGACGTCGTGCCCCACGACCGTGTCGCCGCGCCCCGGCAGGCCCGTGATCAGGTCGGCGTGGTCGGACCAGGAGCCGCCCATGATGGGGAACGGGAAGGTGGAGGGGCCGTCCATGCGGTGGTTGGCGCCGTTCATGATGAACCGGACGCCGGTGCCCAGGGCGCAGAAGCTGCCGATGATCAGCTTTTCCGGCCCGTAGTGGTACAGCACGTTGCGTGTCTCGAAGGCGGTCGCGTCGTCCGGGTCGTCGTAGTACGAGTACGCGCCGACCTGGATCAGCGGCGATGTCACGAGCGGCTTGAGCAGCACCACGCGCGGCTGGCCGGGGATGGGGTGGAGGACGGAGGGGTCGGGGACCCCGGCGGGCATGTTCACGGCGGTATCACTTCCGGTGGTCGGCGGATGGCACCTCCATGATCGCGCTTGCGTCGTTCGGTCGGCCGGGGTCGGTGGGCGGGGGAGGGCGTGCGTGCCCGTCGCCGGGGGAGGGGGTTCGAGGTGGCGCGTACGGGTGCGGGTAAGGGTGGATCTCGTGCCGCGTGGCGGAGCGGTGGCGATACGGACCGCTGCGCTTTCCGAGAGGGAGGCCCCGGGGGCGGCAGCGAGACCGTGGCCCCGGGGGCCAGCCGTACCTCGCGTGCTGCGGTGGCGTACGGCCCGAAGCGGCGAAGGGTTGTCCGGGGTCCGGCTGAACCCGCCCTTGGCGTTGCAGGGGCGCGGGGCCAGCCGGAGGCCCAGCCGCCGCCCTCGGCACCGGCCACCCTGCGCGCACGCGCTGGTCTGGTCGGGGGAGGGAGTGAACGGCACGGTCATGACGTCGGCCGTGCGTGCGGCCAGGGGTGTCCGCTGTGCGCGGCGCGGGGATGTGTGGCTGGGGGGTGTTGGCAGGGGTCGGGGATACGTCGACCCGTGCCTGCGCATGCGTGGTGGTCCGGTAGTGGGGATGCGGTGAGCGGCGCGGTCGTGGCGGCGGCTGTGCATGAGGCGCAGGGGCGACCCCTGGCCCTGCAAGGCGCGGCGATAGCCGGGCCCGGGGCGGGGCGGCCGGTCGCGGCGTCGGTTGTGCGTGCGGCTCGGGGGCTTCTGCACGTGGTGCGGGACGGCGTGGCGGCGTGCGTGGCCGGGTAGGGCGCGGCGGCCGGGGCACGTCGAGTCGGTCCGGTCGGGGTCGGGGGGCGGCGCGATCAAGACCTCGGTCGTACGTGTGGCCAGGGGCCTCCGTCGCGCACGACGCGCGACTGTATGGCGCGGCGGTGTGCGTGACTGCGTGGGGTGTCGGGCGGGGTCGGAGATACCTGGCCCGTGCCCCGCGCGCGTGGGGGAGCGGCGGGGTCATGACGTCGGCTGTGCGCGCGGCGGGGTGTCCGGTGCGCACGGCATGGCGGGGGACGGCGTGGTGCGTGGCTGGCTGGGGCGCGGCAGGCGGGGCCGGGTCGGTCGGGGGCGTGGGTGAGCGGCATCGTTACGACGTCGGGTGTGTTTGCGGCCAGGGGCGTCCGCTGTCTACGGCGCGGGGGAGGGCGGGGGTGGCCGGGGAGACCCCCGGCCTGTGTCTCACGCCTGCGTGGTCGTCTGAGCCGGACGGAGGCGCCGCTCGAAGGGAAAGCCCCGTGCTCGCGCGTGTGGCAGTTCGGCAGGGGCGGGGATGAGCGGAGCGGTCGTGACGTCGGTCATGCGTGCGGCCAGGGGGCTTCCGCCGGGCCCGGCGTGCCGCGGCGGTGGCCCGGGCGGGGTGATCCGGTCGGGGCGGCGGGGGAGCGGCGCGGTCGTGGCGTCCGGCGTGCGTGCGGCCTGTCTGCCGGGTACGGCGTGGTGCGGCGTCGCGGGTCACCGAACGGGCGCGCTGCGGCCGGGGAGGCCCCGTCCGGGGACCCGCTGGGCGCGGGCTCAAGGCTCCTGACCCGTCCCGGCCGGGGCCCGACCGTGCGGGCTCGGGCTCCTGGCCCACCGGGGTCACGGCGGTCGGGGTGGGTGGGGGCCGGCCGTGCGGGCTGAGGGCTCTCCTGGCCCGTCTTGGCCGAGGGCCCGACCGTGCCGGTTCGGGCTCCTGGCCCGTCGGGGCCGCGGCGGGGTCGGGGTGGGTGGGGGCTGGCTGTGCGGACTCAGGGTTCTCCTGGCTCGTCTTGCTCGTCTTGGCCGGAGGCTCGACCGTGCGGGTTCGGACTCCTGGACCCGGGGCCACAGCGGTCGGGTTGGGCGGGACCCGATCGTGCGGGCTCAGGGTTCTCCTGGCCTGTCTTGGCCAGAGGGCGACCGTGCGGGTTCGGGCTCCTGGCCTATCGGGGTCACGGCGGTCGGGGTGGGTGGGGGCCGGCTGTGCGGGGTGAGGGCTCCCCTGGCCCGTCTTGGCCGGGGTTCGACTGTGCGGGGCTCAGGGCTCTCCTGGTCCGTCCCGGCCGGGGCCCGACCGTGTGGTTCGGGTTCCTGGCCCAGCGGCGCCACGGCGGTCGGGGTGGGTGGGGGCCGGCCGTGCGGGCTCAGGGGCCTCCTCGTGGGGAGGCTCGATCAGTGCTCGTAGCCCCGGGGTGGCGCGGCGGCGGAGGGGGTCAGGATTCCTGGCCCGTGGCTGCCAGGACGATTTCGCGGATGGTTACCTCGGGGGGCTGGTGGTAGGCGTACGCGATGGCCTCGGCCACCACCTCCGGGGGCAGGGCGCCGCCCGCCGATTCCTTCCATGCCTGGTAGTCGGACTTGATCTGCTCGTCCGTGGTGTGGGAGAGGAGTTCCGTCTCCACCGCGCCCGGTGCGATCGTCACCACGCGGACGCCCGCCGGGGCGACCTCCTCGCGCAGGTTCTCCGACATCGCGTGCACCGCGAACTTCGTGCCGACGTACGCCGTGTGGTTCGGGAAGGTCTTGCGGCCCGCGACGGAGCTGACGTTGATGATCGTGCCGGCGCCGCGGGCGAGCATGCCCGGGAGTACGGCGTGGATGCCGTACAGCACCCCCTTGACGTTCACGTCGATCATCCGGTCCCACTCCTCGGGGTCCTGGTCCGCGACGCGGCTCAGGAGCATCGCCCCGGCGTTGTTGACCAGGGCGTCCGTGGGTCCGTACTCCTCCTCCGCCTCCCGGACGGCCGACGCGAACGCCTCCCGGTCGGTGACGTCGACCTTGCGGCAGAGGGACTTCGGCAGGTCCAGCGCCTCCAGCCGTTCCAGCCTGCGGGCCAGGAGCAGCAGCGGGTGGCCCTGCGACGAGAGCAGCCGGGCGGTGGCCGCGCCGATGCCGGAGGCGGCGCCGGTGATGACGATCAGGGGCGTTGAGGGCGTTGAGGGCGTCGAGGGCGGGGGCGGCTTCATGGGCTCGGACACGAGGGGCCTCTCCGGCGGGCGGCATGACATGGCTGGCAGGGGCGTGCCCCCGGGAAGCGGGAGCCCCGGGGACCAGCAGAGCACGGCACGGCCTCGCCCGCGCGCCGGTTACGGCGCGGGGAGGACGACCGCCGGGTAGTCCTCGCGGTACGAGTCGCCGGCCGCGCCGTCGGCGCCGTAGTACGTGCAGGTACGCGCCGCCGTGTCCACCTCGTACCGGACGACCCCCGCGGCCCAGCAGCTCCGTACGAACTCGGGGAAGGTGGACAGGCCCGCCTGGTCGGCGCGCAGGGCGGCCACGAGGGCGGTGCGGTCGAAGGGGGCCGCGTCGGCGAAACCGCTGATCAGCGGCTCTCCCTGGACGGCCACGTTCCCGTGCTCGGTCAGGTAGAGGAAGGCGTTGGAGGGGACGGCCATCCGGCAGTGCGTGACCCCGGCCTGGCGCAGGCTCTCGGCCAAGTACGGGAAGCCGCCGACCTGCGGGCGGAGGGCGGCGCCGCGGTCCATCGCGGCGCGGAGGCGGTCTATGGCCGTGGCCCCGGTGGTGGTCGTGTCCGTCGGGTTCGTCATGGTGGTCTCCGTAGGTTTCAGAGAGATGCGGGTGGTGCGGTCGTGCGCGGGGTCCCGGGACGGGGACGCCGCGGCGAATCTGTCACCATGATGACAAATGGACAACGTGTTGTCGAATGGGAGAGGTGGAGAACGGCGGATGGCGGAGGAACTGGCCCTGCTCGTGGCCGACGTCTTCGAGGCGGCGGGCGCGCTGCGCCGTGCCGGTGAGGCGCTCGCGGCGGCGGAGGGGCAGACGCAGGCGCGGTGGCAGCTGATGAGCGTGGTCAGCGAGGAGGCCCTGCCGGTGGCGCGGGCCGCGCGGCGGCTGGGCGTCGCCCGTCAGGGGGTGCAGCGCATCGCCAACGAGCTGGTCAAGGACGGCCTCGCGGAGCTGCGGGAGAACCCCGACCACCGCACCTCGCCGCTGCTCGGCCTGACCGGGGCGGGGAGCCGTACGCTCGCGGCGATCACGGGGCGCGCGGAGGCGGCGCACGGGGTGATGGGGGCGGGGCTGGCGGAGGCAGATGTGGCGGAGGTGCGCGCGCTGCTGCGGCGGCTCACGCGGCAGGCCGATGCGTGGACGGACTCGGCGGCGGAGCGGCCCGCCGGGTAGGGGCGGCGGGCCGGGGGCGGGTGCGGCGGGTGCGGTGGCCGTCAGAGGTAACTGCCGCTGCCGTAGGGGGCGTACAGGTCGAGGAGGCGGATGCGGGTCGCGTGGAGGCGGTGGGCGAGCACCTGTCCGACCCATTGCCCTACGGTCGTGCCGAAGCGGGGGTCCGCGTCCATCAGCGCGCGGACCCGCGCGGCCTCGAACTCGTACGCGCGCACGGGGGTCATGGCTTCGGCGCCCAGGCGCCACACGTACGGGCGGAACAGCCAGGAGCAGCCGACGAGTTGGCCGGTCGCCAGGTTCTCGACGACCGCCGCGCGGCGGCCGGGCACGTGGACGTCGAGGGTGACGGTGCCCGAGCGGATGATCCAGAAGCGGTCGGCGTGGCCGCCTTCGCGGAAGAGGCGGGTGCCTTCGGGGAGGTTGACCTCGCGGGCCGACTGCATGAGGCGGGAACGGTGTCCTACGGACAGTGCCGCGGCGATACGGGTGGGCGTGCGGGTGCTCATGGGGGCCTCCAGGTCCGAGTCCGGCCGTCTCCGGCCCCCAGTCTCGGCGCCGGCCCCCGGCCGGGGGCAGGGCCCTCCGGCCCCCTCAGGAGGGCCGACCGGCCTGCGCGTGCCGCGGCGGCGCAGGCGGCCCGGGCAGGCCGCCCGCCTGCTGCCGCGGGGCACGGTTCGGCGGCTGGCCAACTCCCCGGCCACGAGGCCGGCCCCGGGCCGTCCGGCCGTCCCTGCGGTGCGCCGGGGGCGGGCTCGCGGATCCGCGGTGCGTGGGCTGCCCCTGCGGGGGACGGCACGTAGAGACCAGCCCTGGTGGGCGACGGTGCGTGCGGACCGAGCCCTGGCTGGCGTCGGCGCGACGGGCGGAATGCCGCTGCGTGAGCTGCGCCAGCACGGCCGCACCCCC
The DNA here is from genome assembly GCF_040644195.1 of Streptomyces sp. NPDC047014. NCBI lineage: Bacteria > Bacillati > Actinomycetota > Actinomycetes > Kitasatosporales > Streptomycetaceae > Streptomyces > Streptomyces sp. NPDC047014. The sequence goes on from NZ_JBEYVX010000029.1 coordinate 29,315, forward strand.
GCGATGCCTTCGCTGGACCCGACCAGCCGAACCGCACCGAACCGGACCGGAGGGGCAGCGGCTCAGTCCACGTCCACATGCACGCTCGTCGACTTCACGCGGGCCACCGCCCGGACCCCGACCGCCAGGCCCAGTTCCTCGACCGCCTCGCGCGTCAGCAGCGACACCACCCGGTGGGGGCCCGCCTGGATCTCGACCTGGGCGGCGACCTCGCCGAGCGTCACCGCCGTGACGATCCCCGGCAGGGCGTTGCGGACCGACGTGACTGGCTCGGCCTCGTCCTCCCCGGCCTCCCGGGCGAGCTCCACGCAGAACGCGGCCAGGTCCCGGCCCTCGACCATCCGCCGGGTGCCGTCCCGCCGCGTCGGGAAGCGGCCCGCGTCGGCCCAGCGGCGGGCGGTGTCGGTGCTGACGCGGAGGAGCTGGGCGGCTTCGCCGATGGTGTAGAGCTGCACGCCGCAACTCTATGCCGCCCGGTCCCGCCGCCGAAGCCCCGCCGGCCGCCCCCACCTCGGTACGCTGAACCCGCCGGGGCGTCCACGACGGGGAGGCGGCGGGATGACCGACAACACGGCCGGATCCGAGGGTCGACCCGACCTGCACGCTGCGGGCGCCGCAGGCGGGCCCGACCCGTGCGGGGCCGGGCCCGGAGGCCGGCCCCAACCGAGTACGGCGGGGTCTGTCGGTCGGCTCGACCCGCCCGCCACCGGCACCGGAACTCCGCCCGTCGTGAGCACGGCGGGTGAGGTAGACCTGGCCGATCCGAGCGCAGCGGGTATCGGAAGCGGGCCAGACCCGAGCCCCGCCGGGCTCGGAGGCAGGCCGGACCCGACCGCGTCCGGTGCTGAGGACCCGCCCGCCCCGAGCCCGGCGGCGCCCGGGGGCGCTTCCGGCCCGGATGCCTCCGGTACCGCAGAGCCGCCCCATCCGACCGCGGCCGGGCCTACAGACCCGCTCGACCCGAGCGCGGCAGCGCCTGGAGGTCGAACCGATCCGACCGCGGCCGGGCCCGCAGACCCGCTCGGCCCGAGTGCGGCAGCGTCTGGAGGCCGAGCCGATCCGAGCGCGGCCGGGGTCAAAGTCCCGCCCACCCCGGACGTCACCGCGGACCGAGGCCGACGCGGCCCCGCCCCGGCCGCGCCCGGAGGTGCGCCCGACCCCGGGCTCTACGGGCCCGACTCCGTCACCTGGCAGTGCCATGGGGATCCCATGATGTGGGTCGCCGGGGTGCGGGCGCTCTATCTGCAGGCGCTGCATCCCCGGGCCGTGCGTGGCGTCATGGAGAACTCCGACTTCCGGCGGGACGCCTGGGGGAGGTTGCTGCGGACCGCCGACTTCGTCGGGACCGTGACCTACGGGACCTCCCAGGCCGCCGAGCAGGCCGGGCGGCGCGTGCGCGGGATTCACCGGCGGCTGTCCGCCACCGACCCCGACACCGGCCAGGGGTTCGCCGTCGACGATCCCGAGCTGCTGCTGTGGATCCACTGCGCGCAGATCGACAGCTTCCTGCACGTCCTGCGCCGCTCCGGCCTGCGCCTCACCCCCGCCCAGGCCGACCGCTACGTCGACGAGAACCGCGTCAACGCCCGCCTCGTCGGCCTCGACCCCGCCACCGTGCCCGCCGACACCGCTCAGCTCGCCGCCTACTTCGACGAGGTCCGCCCCGCGCTCACCGCCGGCCCCGACGCCCGCGCCGTCGACGACTTCCTGCGCGGCCCGCCCGTCCCTGCCCTCCTCGTGCCTGGCCGAAACCTGCTGTGGCGTCCCGTGGCCGACCTCGCCTACGGAGCCCTGCCCGCGTGGGCGCACCAGCTGTACGGGCGGCCCGCCCCCGCCCCGCGCGGTGTCACCCGGCGCCTGCGCCTCACCGGGCGCGTCCTGCGCAGCATTCCCGCAGGTCTGCGCTGGAAGCTCCCGCCAGGTCACATCTTGAGAGCGATGCGCCGCATGGGCCCCGGGAGCCGCCCCTCTCCGTACACACTGCGTACATCAGCGGCCATACTGGACCGGCCGGGGAGGGCGTAGCACGACAACGGGGGCGACTTTAAGACATGGCGGAGTCCAGACTGATCCAGGGCCGGTACCGGTCGCTCGATCTGATCGGGCGCGGCGGCATGGGCGAGGTGTGGCGCGCCCGGGACGAGTCGCTGGGCCGCCAGGTCGCCGTGAAGTGCCTCAAGCCGATCGGCTCCGACCAGGACGCCCACTTCACCCAGGTGCTCCGCGAGCGGTTCCGCCGCGAGGCGCGCGTGGCCGCCTCCCTCCAGCACCGCGGGGTGACCGTCGTCCACGACTTCGGTGACGACAGCGCCGCCGGCGGCCCCCTCTACCTCGTCATGGAACTGCTCGAAGGCCGCAATCTCAGCCAGCTGATGGAGGACAACGCCACCCGCCCCCTCCCCGTGGACGTGGTCGTCGACATCGCCGAGCAGATGGCCGCCGCCCTCGGCTACACCCACGACCAGGGCGTCGTCCACCGCGACCTGAAACCGGCCAACATCATGCGGCTGACCGACGGCACCGTGAAGATCTGCGACTTCGGCATCGCCCGCCTCGCCCACGACATCGGCTTCACCGCCAAGCTCACCGGCGGTGGCATGGCCATGGGCACCCCGCACTACATGTCCCCCGAGCAGATCGCCGGCGGCGAGGTCGACCACCGCAGCGACCTCTACTCCCTCGGCTGCGTCCTGTACGAGATCGCCACCGGGGCCCCGCCCTTCGACCTCGGGGACTCCTGGTCGGTGCTGGTCGGCCACCGGGACAACGCGCCCGTGCCGCTGCGCGAGCACCGCCCCGAACTGCCCGGCTACTTCGAGCGGGTGGTCCTCGACCTGCTCGCCAAGCACCCCGAGGACCGGCCCGGCGACGCCCGCCACGTGCACCGCAGGCTGGTCGAGGCCCGGCTCGGCCCCGGCGGGCTGCCCGGGGCCCAGCCGCCGCTGCCCGCCTGGGCCCGCGGTATGACCGCCGGCCGCAAGGCCGGGCTCGACGCCCGCCCCGCCAGCGGCGAATGGGCCGTGCTCACGGGCGCGTGGACCGCCGCGCGCCCCGGCGGCGTCCCCGGCTCCGTGCCCGGCCGCCCCGCCACCCCGTCCGCCGGCGCCACCATCGCCCGCCCGCTGCCCGCCGAGGACCCCCGCCTCACCGCCGTGTACGGCGTACCGCGCCCCTCCGGCCCGCGCCAGAGCGGCCCCGAGGCGCTGGCCGCCGGGCACGCCCGCGCCTACGCGCTCAGCCGTTCGGGCCGGCCGCAGGAGGCCCTGGCCGGGTACACCGCCGTGGCCGAGGGACGCACCCGGGTGCTCGGCGCGGACCACCCCGACACCCTCGCCGCCCGTCAGGAGACCGCGTACGAACTGGGCCGCCTCGGCCGCCACCAGGAGGCGTACGACGTCTACCGGGCGGTGCTCGTCGCCCGCGAGCGGTCCACGGGCCCGCTCCACCCCGACACCCTGCGCTGCCGCCACAACCTGGCCTGCGCGCTCGGCGCCCTCGGCCGCGACGCGGAGGCCCACGCCACCGCCGCCGCGGCCGCCGCCGACCGGGCGGCCGTCCTCGGCGAGGAGCACGCGGACACCCTGCTCACCCGGTACGAGGCCGCCTACGCGCTCGGCCGCCTGGAGCGCTGGCAGGAGGCACTGGCCGCCTTCCACGAGGTCGCCCTCGTCCGGGAACGCGTCCTCGGCCGCGACCACCCCGACACCCTGGCCGCCCGCTACGAGGTCGGCATCGCGCTCGGCCGCACCGGGAACAGCGCCCAGGCCCTCGACCTGTTCCGGGTCCTGGTCCGCGACCGCACCCGCGCCTACGGGGCCACCGACCCCGAGACCCTGCGCGCCCGGCATGTCCTGGGGGTCAACCTCGGCCGCCTGGAACGCTGGGAGGAGGCCGTCGCGGAGGCCCGCCGGGTGAGCGCCGTCCGGGCCCAGGTGCTGGGCGCCGAGCACCCGGACACCTTGGTCAGCCGCCGGGAGGTCGCCGTCGGCCTGGGCCGGCTGGGCCGCTGGGAGGAGGCGCTGCCCATCTACCGGGACCTGTCGGGCATCCGCGAGCGCTCCCTCGGCGACGAGCACCCCGACACCGCGCTCGCCCACGCCGACGAGGCGCACTGTCTGGAGCGGCTCGGCCAGGTGTGCTACCAAGAGCCATGACCGCCATCAGGGGCTCCCAAGGGTTCGGGCACGACGTGTACGACGACGTGATCGTCGGCGGCGGGCACAACGGCCTGGTGGCCGCCGCCTATCTGGCCCGTGCGGGCCGCTCGGTTCTCGTCCTCGAAAGACTCGGCACCACCGGCGGCGCGGCGATCTCCAGCCGCCCCTTCACCGGGGTCGACGCCCGCCTCTCCCGCTACTCCTACCTGGTCTCCCTGCTCCCGGAGAAGATCGTCCGCGATCTCGGCCTGCGCTTCTCGGTCCGCCGGCGCACGGTCTCCTCGTACACCCCGACCGATCGCGGCGGCCGCCCCGGCGGGCTGCTCGTCGGGGGCGGGGAGCGGCGCACCCGGGAGTCCTTCGCCCGGCTGACCGGCTCGGAGCGGGAGTACGAGAGCTGGCGTGAGTTCTACGCGACCACCGGGCGGGTGGCCCGCGCGGTGTTCCCGACCCTCACCGAGCCGCTGCCCACCCGGGAGGCGCTGCGGGCCCGGATCGACGACGAGGCCGCCTGGCGGATGCTCTTCGAGGAGCCCCTGGGGCAGGCCGTGGAGCGGCGGTTCGCCGACGACCTGGTGCGCGGGGTGGTCCTCACCGACGGGCTGATCGGCACCTTCGCCGGGGCCCACGACCCCTCGCTCCTCCAGAACCGCTGCTTCCTCTACCACGTCATCGGCGGCGGAACCGGCGACTGGGACGTCCCCGTCGGCGGCATGGGCGCCCTGACGGACGCCCTCGCGGCGGCGGCACGCGACGCCGGGGCGGAGATCGCCACCGGCCACGAGGTGCTGCGGATCGACACGGACGGCACCGCTCCGGCCGAGGTGTTCTTCCGTACGGCCACCGGCGAGGGCCGCGTCGTCGGCCGCACGGTGCTGGTCAACGCCTCCCCGCAGGCGCTCACCGAACTCCTCGGCGGGAGCCCGGCCGAGGGCCCGGCCCCCGAGGGCGCCCAGCTCAAGGTCAATATGCTGCTGCGCCGGCTGCCCCGGCTGCGGGACACCGCCGTCGACCCGCGCGAGGCGTTCGGCGGCACCTTCCACATCGCGGAGGGCTACGAGGAGCTCGCCCGCGCCCACGCGGAGGCCAGTGCGGGCGAACTGCCCTCCGTACCGCCCTCGGAGATCTACTGCCACTCGCTGGCCGATCCGACGATCCTGGGGCCGGAACTGGTCGAGCAGGGCTACCAGACGCTCACCCTCTTCGGGCTGCACACCCCCGCCCGGCTGTTCCAGAAGGACAACCAGCAGGCCCGCGAGGTGCTGCTGACCGCCACCCTCGCGCAGCTCGACGCGCATCTGGCCGAACCACTCACCGACTGCCTCGCCTTCGACGCCGACGGCAGGCCCTGCATCGAGGCGAAGACCCCGCTGGACCTGGAACGCGAACTGCGGCTGCCCGGCGGGCACATCTTCCACCGGGACCTCTCCTGGCCCTACGCCGACGGCGCCGGGAGCGGCCGCTGGGGCGTGGAGACGGCCCACCGCAACGTCCTGCTGTGCGGGGCGGGCGCGGTCCGCGGCGGCGGCGTCAGCGGGGTCCCCGGCCACAACGCGGCGATGGCGGCGCTCGGCCGCTGATGCGGCGGCGTGCGGCAGCGGGGCGCAGCGCCGAGACCGGCCGCGCCCCGCCCCGCCCCGCCGGGCCGGCTACTCCGCGGGCTCGATGACCACCACCGGGATCTCCCGGTCCGTCTTGGCCTGGTACTCCTCGTACGCCGGCCAGTGCCGCACCATCACCGGCCAGTACGCGGCACGCTCCGCCGGGCTCGCCGTACGGGCCGTGCCCTGGAGCACGCGGGGCCCGACCTGGACGCGGACCTCCGGATGCTCCGTCAGGTTCCGGTACCAGAGCGGGTGGGCGTCGTCGCCACCCTTGGAGGCGACGACCAGGAAGCGGCCGTCGGCCTCCCCGTAGATCAGGGGGGTGCGCACGGGGCGGCCCGAGATCCGGCCCACCGTGGTGAGCAGCAGCGTCTGGGTGCCCTGCCAGTACTGGCCCTCGGTGCCGCCGGAGGACACGTACTGCTTCACATGGTCCAGCTGCCAGCTGCCCTCCCGGGGGTCGGTCGGGTGGTCCCAGTCGATGTCGGTCGTCATACGGTCGCGCCTGCCTTCGGGTCGAACGGTCAACACCTCATCCGCCCTGCCCAACGCCCGGGGGCCGACCACCCATTCCGGCCGGAAGAGTGAATCCCGCGAAGGCCCCCTAGGATCCCCGCATGATCGCTGAATTGCAGTGCGTGGTCCTGGACTGTCCCGCGCCGCGGCAGCTCGCCGCGTTCTACCAGTGCCTGCTGGGCGGAACCGTCGACCGGCCCGACCCGCGCTGGTCGGTGGACGAGACCTGGTCCACGCTCCACACCCCCTCGGGCACCGTCCTCGCCTTCCAGTACGCGGCCGACCACCGGCCGCCGCGCTGGCCCGACCCGGCCCGGCCGCAGCAGTTCCACCTGGACCTCGGCGTCCCCGACCTGGACCGCGCCGAGGAGCAGGTCCTCGCGGCCGGGGCGGCGCTGCTGGAGCGGGGCGAGGACGCGCGCGGCTGGCGGGTGTACGCGGACCCGGCCGGGCACCCCTTCTGCCTGGTCCGCGAGGGGGCCGCCGGGCAGCCGGCCGGCTGAACCGCAGCCTCCGCGCGGGCGGTCAGTCCGCGGACCGGGTCCAGCCGTCGGCCTCGACGCGGGCCGCGTCGGCGGGCCGGTCCTCCGCGAAGAGCAGCCGGGCCGGTTCCGCGACCCGTACGACATCCACGTACACGCCCCGGCCCACATACCGCCCGGCCGCGGAATGCCGGAAGCGGATCCGGACCTCGCGGCCCGCCGGGGCGGTGGTGAGGGGGGCTTCGAGCCGGTGCCAGATGCGCCCCGACCAGCCGCCGACCCGGCCCCGCGGCCACTCCTCGGGCGTGCCGCCGGTGGACCGCACGGTGGTGAAGGGCAGCGGCGTCCAGGCGGTCCCGTCGGCCGAGGTCTCCAGGTGCAGGGCCCCCTCGCCCGGTACGGTGTCCCACCACACGGCGCAGCGCAGCCGCGCGGAGTCCGTCGCCGGGGTGAGCGGCGGCAGGGTGAGGGTGCCCGAGGCGCCGGGGGTCATCCCGGAGAACCAGGCGGGGCCGCCGTGCCGGGTACGGACGGGCACGGCGCGGGCGAACCGGTTGCCGACGGCCACGCGCGGGGCGCTGCCGGCCCGCCAGGTCCGCACGGGGTGCACGGAGTTGCCCAGCAGGATCAGGAAGGAGTCGGTGGACGGGTCGAGCACGAGGGAGGTCCCGGTGAAGCCGGTGTGACCGGCCGAGTGCGGGGTGGCCATCGCGCCCATGTACCAGTGCTGGTAGAGCTCGAAGCCGAGGCCGTGGTCGTCGCCGGGGAAGGCGGTGTTGTAGTCCGTGAACAGCAGCTCGACGGAGGCGGGGCGCAGGATGCGGCGGCCGGCGTAGACCCCGCCGTCGAGCAGGGCGCGGGCGAGGACGGCCAGGTCCCAGGCGGTGCCGAAGACCCCGGCGTGGCCGGCGACGCCGCCGAGGGCGTAGGCGTTCTCGTCGTGGACCTCCCCCCACACCAGGCCGCGTTCCAGGCCGGACCAGGGCGGGCGCTGCACCTCGGTGGCGGCGGTGACGCGGCGCCAGGAGAGCGGCGGGTTGTAGCGGGTGCGGTGCATGCCGAGGGGAGCGGTGATCTCGTCGTGGAGCAGGGTGTCCAGGGTGCGGCCGGTGATCCGCTCCAGGAGCAGCTGCAGGGCGATGAGATTGAGGTCGGAGTAGCGGTACACCGACCCGGGAGGCTCCTGCGGGCGCACCGACCACAGCAGCCTCAACTGCCCCTCGCGGGTCGACTCCTGGTAGAAGGGCGCCCAGGAGCGCAGCCCCGAGGTGTGCGTCAGCAGCTGCCGGACGGTGATCAGCTCCTTGCCGCCGCCCGTGAACTCCGGCAGGTACCGGCGGACCGGGGCCTCCAGCTCCAGGTGCCCGCGCTCCATCTGCTGCACGGCCAGGATGGAGGTGAACAGCTTGCTCAGCGAGGCCAGGTCGAAGACGGTGTCCTCGGCCATCGGGATCCGCTCGGCCTCGGGGAACTCCCGGACCCGGTCCGTCCGCCCGTCGTACTCCGCGTACCGCACGGCGTGGCCCATGGCCCGGTGCAGGGCGATGGTGCGCCCGCGCCCGGCGAGGACCACCGCCCCGGCGTAGTAGGGGTGTTCGGGGGAGGGGCCGAGGAACCGCCGCGCCTCGTCCGCCACCGCCTCCAGATGCCGTTCCAGCAGACCGGCCTGGCGGGCGGACCCGTAGCGCAGCCGCAGCCCTTGCAGCGCCCGCCGCTCGGCCGCCCCCGAGGCCCCGGGCAGCGCGGTATGCAGCGCCAGCACCCCGCCGAGCGCGAGCAGACCCACCCCGAGCCCCCGCCGCGTCGTACCCCACCGCTGCCGGGGCGCGGCTCCGCGCTCCGCGCCGGTTCCGCCGGGGGGTTGTGCCGCCGGGGCCCCCGTGTGTTCCGCCATGTCCGGTCCTCCTGTCCGCCCGGTGCCCGTCCCTCGCCCGTGGTCGCCGCGCCGGATCGCGCCGCGCGCGGGGCGCCGCCCGCGCGCCGGATCCCGCCGACCGCGCCGCAGGCTAATGGGTATCTGCCCGCGCCTTTGCCACCCTCCGCACCGACGGGCCCGTAAAGAATCTGACGCTGCATCAGAAAACCTCTTCCCTCGCCCGCCGGGCTACGGCATCCTGCCGCCCATGGAGACGGAGCTGAGCAAGAGACTGGGTGTCGAGCACGCCATCTTCGGCTTCACGCCCTTCCCGGCGGTCGCCGCCGCCATCACCCGCGCGGGCGGATTCGGCGTGCTCGGCGCCGTCCGCTACACCGCCCCCGACGACCTCAGGCGCGACCTCGACTGGATGGAGGCGCACACCGACGGCAAGCCCTACGGCCTCGACGTGGTCATGCCCGCCAGGAAGGCCGTCGACGGCATCGGCGAGGCCGACATCGAGGCGATGATCCCCGCCGGTCACCGCGCCTTCGTCCGCGACACCCTCGCCAAGCACCACGTGCCCGAGCTGGCCGAGGGCGAGACCTCCGGCTGGCGGATCACCGGCTGGATGGAGCAGGTCGCCCGGAGCCAGCTCGACGTCGCCTTCGACTACCCCGTCACACTCCTGGCGAACGCCCTCGGTTCCCCGCCCGCCGATGTCATCGCCCGCGCCCACGCGCAGGGTGTCCTCGTCGCCGCCCTCGCCGGCAGCGCCAAGCACGCCCGCCGCCACGCCGAAGCCGGCATCGACATCGTCGTCGCCCAGGGCTACGAGGCCGGCGGGCACACCGGTGACATCGCCACCATGGTCCTCGTACCGGAGATCGCCGAGGCCGTGGCCCCGCTCCCCGTCCTCGCCGCCGGCGGCATCGGCAGCGGCGAGCAGATCGCCGCCGGGCTCGCGCTCGGCGCCCAGGGCGTCTGGCTCGGGTCCCTCTGGCTCACCACCACCGAGGCCGAACTGCACTCCCGCGCCCTCACCGAAAAACTGCTCGCCGCGGGCTCCGGGGACACCGTCCGCTCCAGGGCCCTCACCGGGAAACCGGCCCGCCAGCTGCGCACCGAGTGGACCGACGCCTGGGACGACCCGGCGGGCCCGGGGGCACTGCCCATGCCGCTCCAGGGCCTGCTGGTCGCGGAGGCCGTCTCCCGGATCCAGAAGTACGAGATCGGACCGCTGCTCGGCACCCCCGTCGGCCAGATCGTCGGCCGGATGAACAGCGAGCGCGGAGTCCAGGCGGTCTTCGACGAGCTCACCGCAGGTTTCGAGAGGGCGGTCGACCGCGTCAACCGCATCGCCGGCCGAGTCCGAGAGGCGTGATCCCACCATGACCGCCACGAACCCCACCAGCCCCACCGGCCCCACCGCCCAGCCCCCGAACGGCTTCTGGGCGCAGGCCACCGCCGACCCCGGACGCACCGTCCTCATCGCCCCCGACGGCGAGGAGTGGACCGCCGGCCGGCTGCACGCCGACGTCAACCGCCTCGTCCACGGCCTGCGTGCGGCCGGCCTGCGCACCGGCGACGCCTTCGCCGTCGTCCTGCCCAACGGCGTCGAGTTCCTCACCGCCCACCTCGCCGCCTCCCAGGCCGGCTTCTACCTCGTCCCCGTCAACCACCACCTGGTCGGCCCCGAGATCGCCTGGATCGTCTCCGACTCCGGCGCCAAGGTCCTCATCGCCCACGAGCGCTTCGCCGACGCCGCCACCGCCGCCGCCGACGAGGCGGCCCTGCCCGCGAGCCACCGCTACGCCGTCGGAGCGGTTCCGGGCTTCCGGCCGTACGGGGACCTCCTCGCGCGCCGGTCCGCCACGGCCCCCGCGGACCGCACCCTCGGCTGGGTCATGAACTACACCTCCGGCACCACCGGCCGCCCGCGCGGGATCCGCCGCCCGCTGCCGGGCCGGCTGCCGGAGGAGACGTACCTCGGCGGCTTCCTCGGCATCTTCGGCATCCGGCCCTTCGACGGCAACGTCCACCTGGTCTGCTCGCCGCTCTACCACACGGCCGTCCTGCAGTTCGCGGGCGCCGCCCTGCACATCGGGCACCCGCTGGTCCTGATGGACAGGTGGACCCCGGAGGAGATGCTGCGCCTGATCGACCGGCACGCCTGCACCCACACCCACATGGTGCCCACGCAGTTCCACCGGCTGCTCGCCCTGCCCCAGGAGACCAAGGACGCGTACGACGTCTCCTCCATGCGGCACGCCATCCACGGCGCCGCGCCCTGCCCGGACCACGTCAAACGGGCGATGATCGACTGGTGGGGCGGCTGCGTGGAGGAGTACTACGCGGCGAGCGAGGGCGGCGGCGCCTTCGCCACCGCCGAGGACTGGCTGAAGAAGCCGGGTACGGTCGGCAGGGCATGGCCGATCAGCGAGCTGGCCGTCTTCGACGACGAGGGCAACCGGCTGCCCGCGGGCGAACTCGGCACCGTCTACATGAAGATGAACACCGGCGGTTTCAGCTACCACAAGGACGAGGGCAAGACGCGGAAGAACCGCATCGGTGACTTCTTCACCGTCGGGGACCTCGGCCTGCTGGACGAGGAGGGCTACCTCTTCCTCCGCGACCGCAAGATCGACATGATCATCTCCGGCGGGGTCAACATCTACCCGGCCGAGATCGAGTCGGCCCTGCTCTCCCACCCGGCCGTGGCGGACGCGGCGGCCTTCGGCATCCCGCACGCCGACTGGGGTGAGGAGGTCAAGGCCGTCATCGAACCGGCCGAGGGCTTCGTGGCCGGTGAGGCGCTGGCCGCGGAGATCCTGCACCACTGCGAGCGGCAGCTCGCCCGCTACAAGCGGCCCAGGACCGTCGACTTCACGGAGGCCATGCCACGCGACCCGAACGGCAAGCTGTACAAGCGGCGGCTGCGCGATCCGTACTGGGAGGGGCACGACCGGGCGATGTGAGCACGGGGCGGGTGGCCGACCCGCCCGGGGCCCACCCGCCGGGACTGACCCGCCCGGGCACACCCGCTCCGGGCCGCCCGGGACCGACCCGCCCGCAGCGGCCCGGGCCGGGGCCGCCCCGGGCCGCCGTCCGCCACGCCGGATGATCGCGTGAGAAAGGCCACGTCAAGCGGCCGGTCGCGCGCCTTGCGCCGCACAGAGGGGACACTTCTGGCAAGTTTGCATATATGAGTACGGCTGCCCGCAGATCCCCCCTGACCGACTGGACCGTCGTGGTCCCCGTGGTGGCGCTGGTCGCGCTCGTCCTCAGCTGGGGGCGCGACCTACCCGGCTTCGCGGTGGCACTCGTCGCCCTCTGCCTGGCCGGCGCGGTCCTCGCCGCCGTCCACCACGCCGAGGTCGTCGCCCACCGGGTGGGCGAACCCTTCGGCTCCCTCGTGCTCGCCGTGGCGGTGACCGTCATCGAGGTGGCCCTCATCGTCACCCTGATGGTCGACGGAGGCGACAAGACCGCCTCGCTCGCCCGGGACACCGTCTTCGCCGCCGTCATGATCACCTGCAACGGCATCGTCGGCCTGTCGCTGCTCGTCGGCGCCCTGCGCAACCGCATCGCCGTCTTCAACCCCGAGGGCTCCGGCGCGGCCCTCGCCACCGTCGCCACTCTCGCCACGCTCAGCCTCGTGCTGCCCACCTTCACCACCAGCAAGCCCGGCCCCGAGTTCTCCACCGCGCAGCTCACCTTCGCCGCCGTGGCCTCCCTCGCCCTCTACGGGCTCTTCGTGGCCGTCCAGACCGTCCGCCACCGCAGCTACTTCCTGCCCGTGGACACCGGGCAGGACGGCGTGGAGGACGAGCACGCCGAACCGCCCACCGCCCGCGCCGCCCTGCTCAGCCTCGGGCTGCTGCTGGTCGCGCTGGTGGCGGTGGTCGGCGACGCCAAGGCCGTCTCCCCGACCATCGAACGGGCCGTCGCCGCCGCCGGTCTGCCGCAAGCGGTCGTGGGTGTGGTCATCGCCCTGCTCGTACTGCTGCCCGAGACCCTGGCCGCCGTCCGCGCCGCCCGCCGCGACCGCGTGCAGACCAGCCTCAACCTCGCCTACGGCTCCGCCATCGCCAGCATCGGCCTGACCATCCCGGCCATCGCCCTGGCCTCGATCTGGCTCTCCGGCCCGCTCCTGCTCGGCCTCGGCCCGACCCATATGGTCCTGCTCGCCCTCACCATCGTGGTCAGCGCCCTCACCATCGTCCCCGGCCGCGCCACGCTGCTCCAGGGCGGCGTGCACATCGTGCTGCTGGCCGCGTACCTCTTCCTGGCCGTGAGCCCCTGACGGGCCGCCCGCCGGGAGGAGGTACGCGGGGCGCGGGTCAGCGCCGCTCGTACACCGGCACCACCCGCAGCCGCGGCGAGCTGAGGATGTCCCCCTCGCAGAATCGCGCCGTCACCCACCGCTCCTGCGAGAACAGCCGCGTCTGGTCCGCCGCGTACGGCGAGCCCGCGTCCGAGGACTGGCCGTACGTCAGCAGCGTGCGGGCCACCGGACAGGGGCCGCCGTTCCAGCCCACCGCCTGGATATGGCTGGAGCCGTGCACGACCTCCGCGTAGCCGCCGGCCGCCGCGTCCCACCGCGCCTCGATCTTGTTCCACACCCCGAGCGCCTCGGTGCCGCCGCCCACCGGCAGCTTCCGGCCGCCCCGCACCACGAACTGGTGCTCGCCCAGCGGGGCGTCCAGGGCGATACCGGCCGCCCTCAGCTCCGCCACCGCCTCCGCCAGGGCCCGGCCGATGCCCGGCGCGGACCGGTTGAGCGTACGGGGCGTACGTACGGGATCGGCGGCCGAGAACGGCACCAGCCACAGGTCCTTCGCGGGCGTGGACGCGGTCAGCCGGCGCCAGAAGCGGTCGAAGAGCAGCGCGCCCCGGCTGGAGCTGTCCGTCGTACGGTCCCAGCCGGCCAGCACCCCGCACGCCGCGGAGACGTCCACCACGGAGCCGTCGCCCGCCGTGGCCCGGCCGCCGGGCAGCGCCTCGCACGCCCGCGCCGCGTCGCCCGCCGCCAGGTCACCGGCCGGGGCGCGGTTCGCGAACTGCTGCGCCTGGAGGTCGGCCACGGTCAGCCGGCCCCGCGCCGCCATCGCGGACACGTCCTCGACCGCGCCGCGCGTGCGCGCCGAGCGCGGGGTGGCGACATCGCCCCAGATCCGTTCGTACCCGGTCAGCGGCCGGTCGGCGTTGGCCAGCCAGGCGCTGTCGTTGCTGTTCTCGGCGTACGGGGCGTCGCGCAGCGCCGGTGCCCTCGCCGGGCCGAAGACGCCCGGCTGCACCGCGTCCGGGTCGGAGCCGAGCGCGCAGTCGGCGCGCGAGCCGTCCAGGACGGCCAGCCCCGAGGCCGGGTAGACGGCCCGGCCCAGCGGGGTGGAGCAGCGGGCGGCCAGCTCGTCCGTGATCCGGGGGAGTACCTGGCTCTGCGTGAAGAGGGTGCCTCCCGCGGAGTCGGCGGCCACGGTGTTCACCCAGGGCAGCCCCTGGGTACGGGCCAGCGCCTGCTGGATCCCGGCGACCGAGCGGGCCTTGCCGAGGGCGAGGGCGGTGTCCGAGCCGCGCAGGTTCGCCGCGTTGGGGTCGTTCAGCGCGTAGGCCGAACGGATGGTCCAGGGCAGCGGCAGGGAGCCGCCGAGCTGGGTGACCACGGGCCCGTACCGGGTCCACCACTGGGTCCGGCTGACGGGATCACCGCCCGCCACCGGGACGGTGACGGTCCGCCGGGTCATCCGCTCCGGGGCGCCGTCGACCAGGTAGGCGGTCGGGTCGCCGGGGACGAGGGCCAGCTCGTGCAGGTTCACGGGGGTGCCGGTGGCCACGGTGTGGCTCCAGGCGGTCTTCTCGTTGAAGCCGATGCTGACGGCGACGGTGCCCAGCAGCGAGGCGCCGGAGACGTTCAGCTCGCCCGGGATGGTCTGCTGCGACTGCCAGAAGCGGCGGCCGCCGTGCCACGGGTAGTGCGGGTTGCCGAGGAGCAGTCCGCGGCCGCTCGCCGTGGTGGAACCGGCGAAGGCCACGGCGTTGGAGCCCATGTCGTAGCGGGTGGTGTCGAAGAAGTCCCTGGCGGCCTGGGCGGCGGCGGTGGGGTCCTGCGGTGCGTCCGGCTCTGCGGCTGAGGGGGCGCCGGCCTGCGGGCCCGTGCCCGGCGCCGGCGGCTGCGCGGCCGTGATGCCGTCGACCGCGCGGCCCTGGCCGCCGAGGACCGAGACGGCGAAGGCGCGCGCCGCCACGTCCGTGGCGGTGACCGGGCGCACCCAGGCGGCGCCCTTGCAGGCCGGGTCGGTGACCTTGTTCTGGGCGAGCCAGGCGTTGTATCCGGCGGCCCAGCCGCGCATCAGCTCCTTGAGGTCCTTGCTGGGCCCGGCCGGTGCGGGCGTCGCCAGCAGCTTCTCGACGGTCCCGGACTCGCGCACCCCCTTGAAGTACAGGTCGCTCGTCAGGTTGGCGGTGGCGGAGGAGAGCGATCCGTCGGGCGCGGCGGCCGGGCCGAACCAGCGCGAGCGCTCGCCCGCGACGGTGACGAACCCGTCCGCGAGGACGCAGACCTGGTCGGCCGCCTGCGCCCAGCCGGTGCCGAAGCCGAGGCGGGCGTAGTCGCGGGCGAGGATGTGCGGGACGCCGTTCTCGGTGTACCGGATGACGGCGGACAGGCCACCGCCGGAGGGTATGCGCTCGCCGGGGGCGGAGGCCGGGGCGTCGAACGAGGCGTGGGCCGGGGCTTGGGGGAGCGCGGCCGTCGCGGCGAGCAGCGCCGCGGCGACGAGGGCCGCGCGGCGGAGCAGGGGGCGTGGGCCGGGGCGTGAGCGAGGGGTGCTGAGATGCAACGTGTCTCCAAGGGGCCTGCGGATGGGCGCGTGAGCCGTCGGACGGGCGGTGCCTCTGTGCCCTCACACTCATGCAGGCGGCCCGATCGGCTGTCAACATCCTTTTGGCGTAAGGTCATTGACCCGTTTCACCGGGGCGGCGAGGATCGCGCCATGACGGCAGCGCGAGAGGTACCCGACGCCCCCGGAGCACGGCCCGTACGGGACAACACGGTCGACGGCCTCGTACACGACAGCGCGCGGCGGGTCCCCGACCGGCCCGCCCTCCGCTACCGCGAGCGGAGCTGGACGTACGCCGCACTCGACGCGGCCGTCTCCACGGGTGCCGCCCTGCTGCGCGAGCGGTACGGGCTGGCCGAGGGCGACCGGGTCGCCACCTACGCCCACAACTCCGACGCGTACCTCCTGGCCTTCCTCTCCTGCGCCCGGGCCGGGCTGGTGCACGTACCCGTCAACCAGAACCTCACCGGCCAGGACCTCGCGCACGTCCTGGACGACTCCGGCAGCGCCCTCGTCCTCGCCGACCCGGACCTGGCCGGCCGGGTGCCCGCCGGGCGGCCCGTACGGCCCCTGCGCGATGCGCCCGGTTCCTTCCTGGACGGGCTCGCCGAGCCGCTGCCCTTCACGGCCGCACCGGATCCGGGGCGGCTGGCGCAGCTCCTGTACACCTCGGGGACCACCGCGCTGCCCAAGGGCGCGATGATGACCCACCGCGCGCTCGTGCACGAGTACGAGAGCGCCATCGCGGCCCTGGACCTGGCGGAAGGGGACCGTCCGGTGCACGCGCTGCCGCTCTACCACTCGGCGCAGATGCACGTCTTCCTGCTGCCGTACCTGGCGGTGGGCGCGCGGAACACCGTGGTGGACGGGCCCGTCGCGGCGCAGCTCTTCGACCTCGTCGAGGCGGGGGAGTCGGACAGCCTCTTCGCGCCGCCGACGGTGTGGATCGGCCTGGCCGGGCATCCGGAGTTCGCCACCCGCGACCTGGGCGGGC
This sequence comes from Streptomyces sp. NPDC047014, assembly GCF_040644195.1. Taxonomy (NCBI): domain Bacteria; kingdom Bacillati; phylum Actinomycetota; class Actinomycetes; order Kitasatosporales; family Streptomycetaceae; genus Streptomyces; species Streptomyces sp. NPDC047014. The sequence continues at coordinate 45,765 of NZ_JBEYVX010000029.1, forward strand.
TGGGCAAGGCGTACTACGGGGCGTCGATCATGCCCGTGCCCGTCCTGGAACGGCTGCGCGAGCGGCTGCCGGGGCTCGCCTTCTACAACTGCTTCGGTCAGAGCGAGATCGGACCGCTGGCCACGGTGCTCGGGCCGCGGGAGCACGCGGGGCGGATGGACTCCTGCGGGCGGCCGGTACGCCACGTGGAGGCCAAGGTCGTCGACGAGCACGGCCGGGACGTGCCCGACGGGACGGCGGGCGAGGTGGTGTACCGCTCGCCGCAGCTCTGCCAGGGGTACTGGAACGACCCCGGGGCGACCGCGCGGGCCTTCCGGGACGGCTGGTTCCGCTCGGGCGATCTGGCGGTGCGCGATACGGAGGGCTACTACACCGTGGTGGACCGGGTGAAGGACGTCATCAACTCGGGCGGGGTGCTCGTCGCCTCGCGGCAGGTGGAGGACGTGCTGTACACGCACCCGGGGGTGGCGGAGGCGGCGGTGGTCGGGCTGCCCGACGAGCGGTGGATCGAGGCGGTGACGGCGGTGGTGGTCCCGCGCGGCGAGGTGACGGAGGCGGAGCTGATGGCGTACGCCCGGGACCGGCTCGCGCACTTCAAGGCCCCGAAGCGGGTGCTGTTCGTGGACGACCTCCCGCGCAACGCCAGCGGCAAGATCCTCAAGCGCGAACTGCGGGACCGCTTCGGCTCCCCGATCGGCTGAGGCCGGCCGCGGGAGCCGTCTCCGTAGACTCTGCCGACATGGACTCGTACCCGAGCGCGTCGGCGTTGATCGCATCGGCCTGGACGCGGCTGGAGGGCCCGCCCGTGGACCGGTCGTTGTGGCTGGACGCGATCGGCGACGCCCTCGATACGGGCCTGCCCCCGCAGGAGGAGGCCGAACGGGCCGTCGCCCGCCTGGCCGCGCTCGCGCTCGCGCTGCCCGAGGAGCCGCCGGTGGTGCGGGAGTCCGCGCTGCACGCGATCTGCACCGCCTCGACGCGCTACCGGTTCCCCTTCGCGCTGGTGGAGCCACTGGCGGCGGGCGCGGACCGGTTCGAGCCCGTACTGCTGGTGTACGTCCTCGGCATCCTGGCCGACACGCACGACGCGGCGGCGCTGCCGGTGGTGGAGCGGTACCTGAGCCACCCGGAGGCGGAGGTCCGGCGGGAGGCGGCGGACGCGGTGCGCGAGCTGGAGTGGGCGTGGGACCGGGACCGGGCGGTGTGACCTCTGGGCGGCCTTCCCCGGGCCGTACGGATCAGTGATGCCAGGGGAAGTGGGCGGGGCCCTCGGGCGGGAAGACGCCGCCGCGGCGGAGGCGGCGCAGGGTGAGGTGCTCGTGGACCAGGCGGCCGACGAGCGCGCCGCCGTAGACGACGAAGCCCACGCCCACCAGCCAGGACTGCACCACCAGCAGGGTCCCGAAGGGCCCGTAGGTCACCGCGTTCGACGCGATCAGCGGGGAGAACACCAGCTGCGAGAACAGCCGCAGGCCGAGCAGTCCGATGCTGGTGGCGACGGCCCCGGGGACCAGGGCGCGCCAGCGGACCCGGCCGCCGAGCAGCAGGCGCTGGGAGGCGACGAAGAACAGGCAGGTGCCGAGGAGGTCGCCGGTGGTGCCGACGATGGTGCCGAGGACCCCGTCGGAGGGCGCGGGGATCCCCACGAGCAGCCCGAGGTAGCAGACGAGCAGTGCGAGCCAGACCACATGCCGCCACATGGTGTGCCAGCGGGCCGTCGGCAGGTCCCAGACCTTCTCGTACCCGGTCTGCACGGCCGCGCCGAAGGTCAGGCCGAACACGGCGAGGGCCGCCAGCCCGAAGGCGGTGGTCCGCTCCAGCGCCAGGTCGGCGGCACCGAACACCATCTCGATCCGGACCCGCGAGGCCGCCGTCACCCCGAGCGCCTGCCCCAGCCACCGCCCGAACCCGGAACCACTGCCGGGCGCGGCGGCGGCCACGACCACCAGCAGCGGCACGAGCGTCAGGAACCCGAGCGCCGCGAAGCCCATGGCCCGGTGCATGAGCTCCATCTCCCGGCCCCGGCTCCAGGCCAGCCCGATCTGAGAGCCCTGGAGCCGGTCATGAAGCCGCCGCAGGATCGAGGTCACACAATTCCCCCTACCCCGCCCCGCTCCGCCCTTCCCGGGGACCCCCGGAAGTAGATCCAAAGGGGTCTGCTCCACCTGGACGGCGGAGCAGAGCAGGTACCGACCTGCTCGTCGGGACGGCATTCGTGCGCGACGGGCTAAGTGACATCGACTCCGTGCGCCCTGGCCAGGCCGTCGAGCCCGTCGGCCCACCCCTGTCCGACTGCTCGGAGCTTCCACACCGGACGTCCCTCGGGGGACCTGTGCCGGTACAGCTCCGCGATGACCATGGCCTTGATGGCAGGGTCCACAGGCGGCCGGAAGCTCCACGTGGCGGTGGCGCATCCGATGGCCAGTATGGACAGTTCGGCGTAGGCGAGGGAGCCGCACGTCAGCCCGGTGTCGACGTCCATGTTGATCGCGATCGTCATCCGCTGGACGTGCGCGGGCAGGGCTGCGAGGTGGACGGCGGCGCGCTCGACGGTACGGCGGACCGTGGGTGCGCGCCGGAGCGCGAGCTGCGGCTCGTACTGGTCCGGCGGCGTCCACTGCCGAGTGCGGTGGAGGCGTAGAGAGGGCCCATGCCCGAGGAGGGGGTGGTCCGGCCGCCACCTACGCTCACACGCGCCATCCGAGGCCCGACGGACGTCCGTACGCCCCTCGTCGACACGCGCACGCTCATCCCGGGCACACCAACGCGGAATCCGAAACCCATGGAGCCTCCCTCGCTGCGGCGGAGAGTCTGTCAGCCTTCGGGCACCGATGGCGGGGCTTCGCGCCTACCGCTGTGACTTCGGCATGGACTTCGTCGGAGTTCCCTCCGGAGCGAAGGAGTGGTGGAAGGTGAAGGCCGAGGGTGTGGGGGCGTGGGTGTGGAGGTGTTGGAGTGTGGAGACGCCGTCCTGCCAGGTGGGTATGGCGCCGTCGGGGACCCACCAGATGACATGACTCGGGTGGCCTGTCCGCTCGAACCAGTCGTGGCGCCGGTTCAGTGCCGCACGGTGCAAGCCGGTGTAGACGGCGTCGAAGGCGGGGTGCAGGTCGGTCCAGAGAGAGAGGGTCGCGGCGAGGGCGGTGGTGTCCGCCGTGCGGCCCTTGTCGTACCACGTCGGTACGGCGAACTCTCCCCACGCGCCCCAGTCCGCCTCGAAGAATTCGCCCTGGGTGCCGTTTGTCGTTTCGGCGTGGCCGAGGTAGCCGGGGTGCTGGCTGATCTTTCGGTAGACGGCCTCGCCGCGGGCGTAGAACTCGCGCGTGAGAGGTCCGGGATCGGCGAGAGGTGACCGCAGGACGCCGAATGTGTACAGCGCAAGATGGGGCATGGGGCTCTTCCCTGGCTGGGGGGTGGCTGAGGTAGGGGTCGGCCTATGGGCTGACGGAACTCCGTTGTGGTTGGGGGCGATTGCCCACGGACGGGTGAAGGTAGCGGCCTGCGGCGGTCATGTCGAAGTTGCGTTTTTCCTGTTCAAGTGGCCTCCTGCGCCTGCCGTTCGTCAGACCCGTGCGCTGCTCAGCCTGTGTCGACCGCGACCGGCCGGATCAGGCGGACGGGCTCGTCGCCCGGCTCCTCCCGGAGACCGTCGGCGTCATACACCGTGTACGCCCCCATGAGCCGCGTGGCGGCGGTGCCGGCCAGGTACCAGCGGCCGCCGACCAGAGCAAGGGCGTGGTACGGATCATGGGGGTCCGCATCGACGAGGGAAGGATCGGTGCCGCACAGGACGTCCACGCCGAACCGTTCCCCGATGTGCCCCGCGAAGCGCAGGTCCCGGTACTGCCCGAGGTCGCACTCGTGCAGGTGCACCCCGAGGCTGCGCGGCCATGATGGATCCTCGGTGGATTCCAGGCTTGCCCAGAGGCTTTCCACGTGGTCCGGAGCATGGCAGTCACATGAGCACGCCGGGCAGCTGCCGTCGGCCGCCGTGGCTACGCCGTAGGGGGCTCCGGGCTGTCGCGGAGGTCTATGAGGCGTTTGATTTTGCCTACGGAGCGTTCCAGGGTTTCCGGGGCCACTACCTCTACGCGGACCGAGACGCCGATGCTGTTTTTTACCGCCCGGGTTACTTCCGCTGCCGCTGCTTCGCGGGTGGGGGTGTCTGTGTCGCGGCGGGATTCCACGCGGATGGTCAGGGTGTCCAGGCGGCCCTCGCGGGTGAGGCGGAGTTGGAAGTGGGGGGCCAGGGCGGGGGTGCGGAGGAGGATTTCCTCGATCTGGGTCGGGTAGAGGTTCACGCCGCGCAGGATGATCATGTCGTCGCTGCGGCCGGTGATCTTCTCCATGCGGCGGAACGCCGGGTGGGCCGTGCCGGGGAGCAGGCGGGTCAGGTCGCGGGTGCGGTAGCGGATGAGGGGCATGGCCTCCTTGGTGAGGGAGGTGAAGACCAGTTCGCCGGGCTCGCCGTCCGGCAGGACCGCGCCTGTGAAGGGGTCGATTACTTCTGGGTAGAAGTGGTCTTCCCAGATGTGCAGGCCGTCTTTGGTTGTCGCGTTTTCCTGGGCGACTCCGGGGCCGATGATTTCCGAGAGGCCGTAGATGTCCACCGCGTCTATGGCCAGGCGCTCTTCGATTTCCCGGCGCATTTCCTCCGTCCACGGCTCGGCGCCGAAGATGCCCGTTCGCAGGGAGGTGGTGCGCGGGTCTATGCCCTGGCGTTCCATCTCGTCGAGGAGGGTCAGCATGTAGGAAGGCGTGACCATGATGACCTCCGGGCGGAAGTCCTGGATCAGGCGGACCTGGCGGTCCGTCATGCCGCCCGAGGCCGGGACGACCGTGCAGCCGAGGCGTTCCGCGCCGTAGTGGGCGCCCAGGCCGCCAGTGAACAGGCCGTACCCGTAGGCGATGTGGACGATCTGCCCCGGGCGGGCGCCGGCCGCGCGCAGGGAGCGGGCGACGACGTCGGACCAGACCGAGAGGTCGCCGTCGGTGTAGCCGACGACCGTCGGGCGGCCCGTGGTCCCGCTGGAGGCGTGCAGGCGGCGCACCTCCGGGCGCGGTACGGCGAACATCCCGAAGGGGTACTGGTCGCGCAGGTCGGCCTTGGTGGTCAGGGGGAACAGGGCGAGGTCCGCGAGGGAGCGGCAGTCGTCCGGGTGCACGCCGGCCTTGTCGAAGGCGTTCCGGTAGAAGGGCACTCTCTCGTACACCCGGTGCAGGGTGGCGCGCAGACGCCGCAGCTGCAGGGCGGCCAGCTCGTCGCGGCTCAGCCGCTCGCCCTCGTCGTGGAATTCCGCTTGCGCCGCCATGTCGTCACCTCATCGTGAGTAGCCCCGGAGAACCGACCGATCATTCGGTAGATTGCCAGGTCTCCGCAGGTGAAATCAATGACTCGAACGAGTGATCGTCTGTTGTGATGGCCCCATGCCCACCTTCACAGCCCCTGACGGGACCGAACTCGCCTACCACATCCGCGGCGAAGGCCCGCCGCTCGTAGTCCTCCCCGGCGGTCCCATGCGCGCCTCGCGCTACCTCGGTGACCTGGGAGGACTGACCGCCGCCCGCACCCTGATCCTCCTCGACCTGCGCGGAACCGGCGACTCCGAGGTGCCCGCCGACGAGTCCACCTACCGCGTCGACCACCAGGTCGCGGACGTGGAGGCGTTCCGCGACCACCTGGGCCTGGAGCGCATGGATGTCCTGGCCCACTCCGCCGCCGGCAATCTCCTCATGCTCTACGCGGCCGCCCACCCCCGCCGCCTCGGCCGCACCGTCCTGGTCACCCCCACCGCGCGGGCCCTCGACCTCGGCGGCACCCCGGAGGACCGGCTGACCGCGGCCCGGCTCCGGGCGGGCAGCGAGCCGTACGACACGGCCATCGCGGCCTACGAGCGCATCCTCGGCGGCGCCGACACCGACGAGGACTGGGACCGCGCCGCGCCCCTCTTCCACGGCCGCTGGGACGAGGCCGCCCGCGCCTTCTACGCCGCGGGCGAGCACGAGCAGAGCGAAAAGGCGGCCGCGGCCTTCACCGCCCCCGGCGCCTTCGACCCGCCCGCCACCCGCGCCGCCCTGCGCGCGCTGACCGGCGAGGTGCTGGTCCTCGCGGGCGCCTGGGACGGCAACCCGCCGCCCGCCCTCGCGGCGCGGATCGCGGACGCCTTCCCGGCCGGGCTGCTCGACGTACTGCCGGCCACCGCCCACTTCCCGTGGCTGGACGACCCGGCCGCCTTCGCGGAGCGCGTCGAGCGCTTCCTCGCCACCGGGACCTGAGCCGGGAGAGGGGAGGCCCGGAGCAGGGCCACGGGCCTCCCCGCACTCCTCAGCCCGCCGCCCCCGCGTCCGCCCCCGCCCCCGCGTCCGCCCCGGCCCCCGCCCCCGCGTCCGCCTCCGTCGCCACCGACTTCGCCCACCGGTAGTCCGCCTTGCCGCTCGGCGAGCGCTGGATCGCCGGCGCGATCACCAACTGCCGCGGGATCTTGTACCCCGCCAGCCGGCTCCGGCAGTGGCTGCGGATCTCGTCCAGCGTCGGGGCCTCGGCGCCCGCCCGGACCTGGACCACCGCCGCCACATGGCTGCCCCAGGTCGGGTCCGCGACGCCCGCCACCAGGGCGTCGTACACGTCCGGATGGGATTTCAGCGCCTGCTCGACCTCCTCCGGATACACCTTCTCGCCGCCCGTGTTGATGCACTGCGAGCCGCGCCCGAGGACCGTGACGATGCCCTGCTCGTCGACCGTCGCCATGTCCCCGAGCAGGACCCAGCGCTGCCCGTCCTTCTGGAAGAAGGTCTCGGCCGTCTTCGCCGGGTCGTTGTAGTAGCCGAGCGGCACATGGCCGCGCTGCGCGAGCCGGCCCGGTTCGCCCACCGCCACCGGCTCGTAGGTCACCGGATCCACCACCCGCGTACGGTCGTTGACCTCCAGCCGGAAGCCCTTCTCCGGGCCGGAGTCGTCCGTGGCGCGGCCGTTGGAACCGGACTCGGAGGAGCCGAAGTTGTTCAGGAGCAGGACGTTCGGCACCAGCCGCTGGAACTCCGCGCGCACCGTCTCCGACATGATCGCCCCCGACGAGGAGACGCTGAACAGCGAGGACAGGTCGGTCCCGCGCAGCGGGCCGTTCAGCGCGTCGATGAGCGGCCGCAGCATCGCGTCACCGACCAGCGACACGCTCGACACCTTCTCCTTCTCGATGGTGCGCAGCACCTCCTCGGGCGCGTACTTGCGGTGGATGACCACGCGCTGCCCGTAGTTGAAGGCGATGAAGGAGGTCAGCGTCGACGTCCCGTGCATCAGCGGGGGCGCCGGGAAGAAGGTGAGGCCCGCGCCGCGCGCCGCGGCCCGCTCGGCCAGTTCCTCCGGGCGGCGCACCGGTTCGCCCGAGGGCTCCCCGCCGAAGAGCCCGGCGAAGAAGAGGTCCTCGGCCCGCCACATGACGCCCTTGGGCATGCCGGTGGTGCCACCGGTGTAGATGATGAACAGGTCGTCGGGGCTGCGGGGCGGGAAGCCGCGCCCGGGGGACCCGGCCGCCTCGGCGGCGGCGTACGAGACCGGCGCGATCGCGGGCTCCGGCGCGCCCTCGGGGGTCGCGCCGACGCGGACCAGGTGCCGGAGCGCCGGTGTCTTGGGCAGGGCGGCGGCCACGCGCCCGGTGAACTCGCCCTCGAAGACGAGGGCGGCGAGGTCGGCGTCGTTGTAGAGGTAGACCAGCTCCTCCTCCACATAACGGTAGTTGACGTTCACCGGGACCAGGCGGGCCTTGAGGCAGGCCAGAACGGTCTGCAAGTACTCGATGCCGTTGTAGAGGTGCAGGCCCACGTGCTCGCCGGGCTTGAGGCCGCTGTCGAGCAGGTGGTGGGCGATCCGGTTGGCGGCGGAGTCCAGCTCCGCGTAGGTGAGGCGGCGTTCGGCGCCGGTGCCGGGGTGGTCCACGTACACCAGGGCCTCGCGGTCCGGGACCGCGTCCACGACCGACTCGAACAGGTCGGCAAGGTTGTACTCCACCGTTCCTCCTGACCCCGAACGTCCTGATGGATGGCCCCGTGGCGGATCTGTTCCGGCGGTCATTAGAGCGTCGCGGCCGGTAAGTGGGAAGGGTGCCGGCGAAACAATCTGACTGACTGTCAGAAAACTATTGAACTGCACCCGCCCCTACTGCAACCTGTTCTAGGTCTTGAGACGGGAGGACGGCAATGGGTGGGACGGAACACCTGAGCGTGGAACGCCGCGGCGCCACGCTGGTGCTCACGATGAACAGACCCGAGGCGAAGAACGCGCTCTCGCTGCCGCTGCTGGTGGGCCTGTACGACGGATGGCTGGAGGCGGACGCCGACGAGGGGATCCGCTCCGTGGTGCTCACCGGGGCGGGCGGGGACTTCTGCGCCGGGATGGACCTCAAGGCGCTGGCGGGCAAGGGGCTGGGCGGCGACCAGTACCGCGACCGGCTCAAGGGCGATCCCGACCTCCACTGGAAGGCGATGCTCCGCCACCACCGGCCGCGCAAGCCGGTGATCGCGGCGGTGGAGGGCTACTGCGTGGCCGGCGGTACGGAGATCCTGCAGGGTACGGACATCCGCGTGGCGGGGGAGGGGGCGACCTTCGGGCTGTTCGAGGTCCGGCGGGGACTGTTCCCCATCGGGGGCTCGACGGTACGGCTGCCACGGCAGATCCCGCGTACGCACGCACTGGAGATGCTGCTGACGGGGCGCCCGTACTCGGCCGCGGAGGCGGAGCGGATCGGCCTGATCGGGCGGGTGGTGCCGGACGGGACGGCGCTGGACGCCGCGCTGGAGATCGCCGAGGAGGTCAACGCCTGCGGGCCGCTGGCCGTGGAGGCGGTGAAGGCGTCGGTCTACGAGACCGCCGAGATGACGGAGCGGGAGGGGCTGGCCTCCGAACTGGTGCGGGGCTGGCCGGTCTTCGACACGGCCGACGCCAAGGAGGGCGCACGCGCCTTCGCCGAAAAACGGCCCCCGCACTACCGCCGCGAGTAGCCCCGGCCGCCCGGCACGAAGCCCCGCCCCGTACGAAGCCCCCGCCCCGCATACCGCCCCACCCTCAGCCCGCCCCGTCCCGCCCCACCCCGTCCCGCCTCACCCGCACGCGCCACCACCCCCGTCGTCCGGAGCAATCGAGAGGCAGTCATGACCGCAGCCGCGTCCCCGCATGGTGTGCTCCGCGCGCCGCTCGTCGTCGAGTTCCCGTTCACCCGGTCCCTCGGGCCCGTGCAGAGCGCCTTCCTCAGCGGGCTGCGTGAGCGCGTCGTCCTCGGGGTGCGGGCCCACGACGGCCGGGTGGTCGTACCGCCCGTCGAATACGACCCCGTCACCTCCGAAGAGGTACGTGAGCTGGTCCAGGTGGCCGCCACCGGCACCGTCACCACCTGGGCGTGGAACGACCACCCCCGCCCCGGCCAGCCGCTGAGCACCCCCTTCGCCTGGGTCCTGGTCCGGCTCGACGGTGCCGACACCGCCCTGCTCCACGCCCTCGACGCCCCCGGCCCCGACGCCGTCCGCACCGGCACGCGCGTCCGCGTCCGATGGGCCGGCGAACGCCTCGGAGCCATCACCGACATCGCCTGCTTCGAGCCCCACGACGGCCCCGCCGACCCCACCTCCGACCCCACGCCCCACGACGGCCTCTTCGCGGACCCCGTCACCGGCATCGTCGCCGAGGCCCGTCTCGACTACACCTACAGCCCCGGCCGCGCCCAGACCGCGTACATCAACGCCCTCTCCGAGCGCCGCACCGTCGGTGAGCGCTGCCCCTCCTGCCACAAGGTGTACGTCCCGCCCCGCGGCGCCTGCCCCACCTGCGGGGTCGCCACCACCGACCGGGTGGAGGTGGGGCCCGCCGGCACCGTCACCACCTTCTGCATCGTCAACATCAAGGCCAAGAACCTCGACATCGAAGTCCCCTACGTCTACGCCCACATCGCCCTCGACGGCGCCGGCCTGGCCCTCCACGGCCGGATCGGCGGCATCCCCTACGACCAGGTCCGCATGGGCCTGCGCGTGGAACCGGTCTGGACCGAGGGCGGCCGCTACCCCGACCACTACCGCCCCACCGGCGAGCCCGACGCCGACTACGACGCGTACAAGGAGCTCATCTGATGCCCGCGCACGCCCGCGACGTCGCCGTCGTCGCCTTCGCCCAGAGCGACCACCTGCGCCGCACCGACGAGCTCAGCGAGGTCGAGATGCTGATGCCCGTCCTCCACCGGGTGCTCGACGCCACCGGACTCAAGGCCGGGGAGATCGGATTCACCTGCTCCGGCTCCAGCGACTACCTCGCCGGCCGCGCCTTCTCCTTCACCATGACCCTCGACGGCGTCGGCGCCTGGCCGCCCATCTCCGAATCGCACGTCGAGATGGACGGCGCCTGGGCCCTCCACGAAGCCTGGGTCAAGATCCAGACCGGCGAGGCCGACACCGCGCTCGTGTACGCGTACGGCAAGTCCTCACCCGGCTCCGTACGCGATGTCCTCACCCGGCAGCTCGACCCCTACTACCTCGCCCCCCTCTGGCCCGACTCCGTGGCCCTCGCCGCCCTCCAGGCGCAGGCGCTCATCGACGCGGGCGAGACCGACGAGCCCGCCCTCGCGGCCATCGGCGCCCGCAGCCGGGCCGCCGCAGCGGACAACCCGCACGCCCAGCTCCGCGGCGCCGTCGCGCAGGGCGACTACCGGGTACGGCCGCTGCGCACCGGGGACTGCCCGCCCATCGGGGACGGGGCCGCCGCCGTGATCCTCGCCGCCGGGGACACGGCCCGGCGGCTGTGCGCGCGGCCCGCCTGGATCACCGGTATCGACCACCGCATCGAGGCGCACGGCCTCGGGCTGCGCGACCTCACCGACTCCCCGTCCACCCGTATCGCGGCCGAGCGCGCGGGGGTCTTCGACGCGCCCGTGGACACCGCCGAACTGCACGCGCCCTTCTCCTCCCAGGAGGTGGTGCTCCGCAAGGCGCTCCGGCTCGGCGAGGAGGTCACCGTCAACCCCTCCGGGGGAGCCCTCGCCGCCCACCCGATGATGGCGGCCGGCCTGATCCGCATCGGCGAGGCCGCCGCCCGCATCCACCGCGGGGCCTCCGACCGGGCCGTCGCCCACGCCACCTCCGGCCCCTGCCTCCAGCAGAACCTGGTCGCCGTCCTGGAAGGGGACCCCGCATGAGCACATCCGGCACACCCCGCGCACCCGGCACCTCCGCCACATCCGGCACCTCCCGCGCATCCGGCAAGGAGCCCGTGGCCGTCGTCGGGATCGGCCAGACCAAGCACGTCGCCGCCCGCCACGACGTGTCCATCGCCGGACTCGTCCGCGAGGCGGCCGTACGCGCCCTCGCCGACGCCGAGCTGACCTGGGCGGACATCGACGCGGTCGTCATCGGCAAGGCCCCGGACTTCTTCGAGGGCGTGATGATGCCCGAGCTGTACCTCGCCGACGCGCTCGGCGCCGTCGGCAAGCCGATGCTGCGCGTGCACACGGCCGGCTCGGTCGGCGGCTCCACCGCGCTCGTCGCCGCGAACCTGGTCGCGGCCCGCGTCCACCGCACGGTGCTCACCCTCGCCTTCGAGAAACAGTCCGAATCGAACGCCATGTGGGGCCTCTCCCTGCCCGTGCCCTTCCAGCAGCCGCTGCTGGCCGGGGCCGGCGGGTTCTTCGCCCCGCACGTGCGCGCGTACATGCGGCGCACCGGCGCGCCGGACAGCGTCGGATCCCTGGTCGCGTACAAGGACCGGCGCAACGCGCTCAAGAACCCCTACGCGCACCTCCACGAGCACGACATCACCCTGGAGAAGGTCCAGTCCTCGCCGATGCTGTGGGACCCGATCCGCTACTCCGAGACCTGCCCCTCCTCCGACGGGGCCTGCGCGATGGTCCTCACCGACCGGGCGGGCGCGGCCCGTTCCCCGCACCCGCCCGCCTGGGTGCACGGCGGCGCGATGCGCAGCGAGCCCACGCTCTTCGCCGGGAAGGACTTCGTCTCCCCGCAGGCGGGCAAGGACTGCGCCGCCGACGTCTACCGCCAGGCCGGGATCACCGACCCGCGCCGGGAGATCGACGCGGTGGAGATGTACGTACCGTTCTCCTGGTACGAGCCGATGTGGCTGGAGAACCTGGGCTTCGCCGAGGAGGGCGAGGGCTGGAAGCTCACCGAGGCCGGGGCCACCGAACTGGACGGGGACCTGCCGGTCAACCCCTCCGGCGGGGTCCTGTCCACCAACCCGATCGGCGCCTCCGGCATGATCCGCTTCGCGGAGGCCGCCCTCCAGGTGCGCGGCCGGGCCGGGGAGCACCAGGTACCGGGAGCCCGCCGGGCCCTGGGACACGCCTACGGAGGCGGCTCGCAGTTCTTCGCGATCTGGCTGGTGGGGGCGGAGGAACCGGTGCGCTGACCAGGACCGCCCGCGCGGCACGGGTGCCGTACCGGTCACGGGTGACGCACCGTGGCCTGTGCGGCACGCGCCGCGATGGTTACTGTTGGCCCCGGACGACGTACCGGGAGGAGCACGCACGTGGCCGAGAGCATGACTTCACAGCCCCTCGCCGGCTGGGGGAAGCCGGAGATCGATCTCAGCGGGGCGGACTGGCAGTCGAGCAGCCGGGGAGCGGGTGACGTCCAGATCGCCTTCGTCGAGGGGTTCATCGCGATGCGCAACAGCGAACGCCCCGGCAGCCCCTCGCTGATCTTCTCGCCGGACGAGTGGCACCAGTTCGTACGCGGCGCCCGCGGCGGCGAGTTCGACCTCACGTAGGGGCAGCCCGGCGGATGGGGGCCGGGCCCGCGGCGTGGCCGTCGCGGTGCTCGGTACGCTGGCCGGATGAGCGGAGAGAGCGACCTGCGGGCCCTGCTGAGCGGGATGCGGCCCGAGCTGAACGACGGCGCGTACGTGTTCTGCACCGTGCCCGGCACCACCGTCCCCGCCGGGACCGCCCCCGTCGCCACCGTCCTGGAGCCCGAGGGCCTCACCCTCGTCCTGCGGCGGGAGGAGGCCGACGCCGCCGGGCTCGGCTACGACTACACCGCCGGCTGGATCACCCTGCGGATCCACTCCGCCCTCGACGCCGTCGGCCTCACCGCCGCCTTCGCCGCCGAACTCGGCGCCCACGGCCTGAGCTGCAACGTCATCGCCGGATACCACCACGATCACCTCTTCGTACCGGCCGAGCGGGCCGCCGAGGCCGTGGCCGTCCTCGAAGCCCTCGCGGCCCGCTCCCTACAGGACTGAAGCCCTCCCGGTAAGAAGATCGGATTCTTTCCGGCAGCGGGAACCACCGGCCCGCGCGCGGGCGTACGCTGAACCCCCCGAACACGTATGGGGGGTACCAGCCATGACGGACCGCCGGGCCCGCATACGGCGCACCATGGTCGAACGCGAGGCCGAACTCGCCCTCGTCGACGAGGCCCTGGAACAGCTCACGGGCTCCGCTCCGGAGGCCGGCGGCGGCGCCCTGCTCGCCTTCTCCGGCCCCGCCGGCCTCGGCAAGACCACCCTGCTCGCCGAGCTGCGCCGCCGGGCCCAGGCCCGCTCCTGCACCGTCCTCGCCGCCCGCGGCGGCGAACAGGAGCAGAGCCAGCCCTTCCACGTGGCCCGCCAGCTCATCCAGCCCCAGCTCGCCGGCACCTCCGAGCAGGAACTGCGGGCCGCGCTCGGCGGCTGGTACTCCATCGTCGGCCCCGCCCTCGGCCTCTGCGCGCCCGAGCAGGGCGCCCCGCCCGACCCGCAGGGCCTGCGCGACGGACTCGACTGGGTGCTCACCCACCTCGTCGTCAAACGCGCCCCCGTCACCCTCGTCCTCGACGACGCCCACTGGGCCGACCCCGAGTCGCTGAGCTGGCTCGCCGCCTTCGCCCCGCGCGCCGAACACCTTCCGCTGCTGCTCGTCGTCGCCTACCGCCCCGACGAACTCCCCGCGCACGCCGACGCCTTCCGTACGCTCCCCGGCCGCGCGGGACAGCGCCCGCTGCCCCTGGCCCCGCTCACGCCGGCCGCCGTCGCCGCGCTCGTCCGGGACTCCCTCGGCGAGCACGCGGAGGACGCCTTCTGCCACGAGGCATGGGCCGTCACCGCCGGCAACCCCTTCGAGGCCGTCGAACTCACCGCCAAGGTCCGCGGCACCGGGCTGCGGCCCGTCGCGGCCAACGCCCCGCAGCTCGCCGACCTCGCCGCCGCCCAGCGCGGCAGCGGACTCGTCACCCGCCTGGAACGCCTGGGCCCCTCCACCGTCCGCTTCGCCTGGGCCTGCGCCGTGCTCGGCACCGCCATCCCGCAGGACATCGCCGCCCGGGTCGCCGCCCTCGGCATCGAGGAGGCCGCGTCCGCCACCTGGCGGCTGCGCGAGGCCCGCATCCTCTCCGCCGCCGCGGGCACCGCGCCGGAGCAGGGGCCCGAGACCGGCCTGGAGTTCGTCCACCCGCTCATCGCCACCGCCATCTACCGGGCCATACCCGACGCCCTGCGCGTCGCCCTCCACGGGAAGGCCGCGGCGGCCGTGGTCGACGCCGGACTCGGCTCCTCGGCCGCCGCCCGCCACCTGCTGGAGACCCACCCGGAGAACGACCCCTGGGTGGTACGCGTCCTGCGCGAGGCCGCCGCCGAGAACCTGCGGGCCGGCGCCCCCGAGGCCGCCCGCCGCCAGCTCGCCCGCGCCCTGCGGGAACCGCCGGACTTCGACGAGCGCGCCGCCGTCCTCTATGAACTGGGCTGCTCCTCCCTGCTCACCGAGCCCGCCACCACCGTCAACCACCTGCGCGCCGCCCTCGCCGAGCCCTTCGACGACCCGGCCCTGCGCCAGGGCATCGTCATCCGGCTCGCGCAGGTCCTCTCGCACAGCGACCGCCTCGCCGAAGCCTCCGAATCCCTCGCCCGGGAGATCCCCCACACCGCCGACGTACGCGCCCGGCTGCGCCTGCAGTCCGAGCAGTTCATGTGGGACGCCTTCAACGCCGCCGAGACCGACTCCCCGGCCCGCTCCCGGCGCCTTGCCAAGCTCGCGGACCGGCTCACCGGCCGCGATCTCACCGAGCGGTACGTCATCGGCCTGCGCGCCTGGGACGCCTGCCTGCGCGGCGAACCGGTGGACGTGGTCCTGCACCACGCCGGACGCGTCCTGGAGCAGCCGTTCAGCTGGGCCCACGAGGACCGCGGCTTCGAGGTCCCGGTGCTCGTCGCGATGGTCCATATGTACGCCGACCGGCCCGGCCGCGCGGAGGAGCTGTTCGAGGCGGGCACCGCCGAGTTCGAGCGGCAGGGCTGGCACGGGGCGCACCTCTCCTTCGCCTACAGCCTGCGCGCCTACATCCGCTACCGCCGCGGCCGCCTCGTGGAGGCCGAGGAACTGGCCCGCTCCGGGCTGCGGCTCGCCGAGCGCGTGGGCCGGCGTACCCCGGTGCACTGGTACGCCATCGCCATCCTCATCACCACCCTGCTCGCGCGGGGCCGCGCCGAGGAGGCGGGGGAGCTGGCCCGGGAGCACGAGTTCGGCAGCCCCTTCCCGGCGGCCGTGGTCTTCCCCGACTCCCAGACCGTCTACGCCGAACTCCTCCTGGCCCGCGGCGAGGTGCGGGCCGCCGTCGCCGAACTCGAAGCCGTGGACCGGCGGCTGACCCCGCGCGGCATCCAGAACCCGGCCTGGTGCCCCTGGCAGCTCCACCTGGCCCGCGCCGTGGCCGCGGAGGAACCGGAGCGGGCCCGCGAGCTCGCCGCCGACGCCGTCCGCCGGGCCCGCGCCTTCGGCGCCCCCTCGGCCCTCGGGCAGGCCCTGCGCGTGGCGGCGCAGGCCGCCCCGCCGGAGGAGCGGCCCGCCCTGCTGCGCGAGGCGGTCACCCTGCTCTCGGCATCGCCCGCCGGGTACGAGCTGGCCCAGGCGCTGGCCGCGCTCGGCACGGAGCTGCGCGACCCCGATCTGCTGACGGCCGCCGTGGTCACGGCACGGGAGTGCGGGGCGGACGGGCTCGTCGCGCGGACCACCGAGACCCTGCTCGCGCTCGGCGCCGCCTGCCCCGGGGCCTCGGCGCCCACGGACGGGCTCACCGAGCGGGAGCTGCTGGCCGCGCGCCGGGCGGCCGGGGCCGAGCCCGGACCGGACGAGTACCGCCGGCTGATCCAGGGGCCCGACTGGGAGCTCTCCGCGGCCTGCCGCAAACTCGGCACCAACCTCCAGGGCCTCCCGGCGGCGCTGGAGACGTACGCCCGCTAGGGCGTCTCGTCCGGATCTTGTCGGGTCAGCCCGCGTTGTCCGGTGCCGTGCATCGCAAGGCGGAGGGGCTCCCGTGTACTGGACGCACTCGGGTGCCCCGACAACGCGGGGAGGTGCGGTGCCGGGCAGCGCGGGCCCGGCAAGATCCGGAAGGGACGGCCTAGGCGGGCCCGGCCGGGTTCGCCCGGGCGCGGTGGGGGATGCGGGGGCCCCGGCCCGGAAAACCCGCGCGGCCACGTACCATGGCGGCATGTCCTTCCTCCGCCGCCACCGCGCCGCCACACCCGCCGGCCCGGACTTCGATGTCCTGGCCATGGACCCGGGGGACTGGCCGGGCAATCTCGGGGCCGGGCTGCTGCCCGCGCCCGACGGCAGCTGCCAGGGTGTCTTCCTCCGCTACGACCTCTTCGGCGGACGCGGCCCCGCGATGATCATCGGAAACCTCCCCGAGGGCTCCCCGGCCCGGGAGCTCGTCGAGGGCGAGGTGCCCTTCGAGGTGGCCCAGCTCCTCGACGCACTGGAGAACGACGAGGACGTCGAGGTCACCGGCGTCGAGGACTGCCCCGTCATGCAGGGCGACAACCTCCTCATCGTCCGCAAGATCAAGCTCTCGGAGTCCCGCATCTCCTGCGTGCAGTTCGACCGCAGCGACAACGTGCTGGTCACCATCGCCAGCTGGGACCGCCCCATCACCGACGACCTGTACGCCCTGCTCAAGCCGCTCCCGGCCGAGCTCTTCCAGCAGGGCTGAGCCCCGGGCCGGCCGTACCGGCCCGGAACCGCCCCGTCACCTCACGTGTCCGCGATGTCGTTCGCCGCGACATAGCCGAAGGTCATCGCGGGACCGATCGTCGACCCGGCGCCCGCGTAGCTGTGCCCCATCACCGCGGCGCTGGCGTTGCCCGCCGCGTACAGGCCGCGGATCACCGAGCCGTCCGGCCGCAGGGCGCGGGCACGGGCGTCCGTGACGATCCCGCCCTTCGTGCCCAGATCGCCCGGCACGATCCGGAAGGCGTGGAACGGCGGCACCCAGACCGGCGCCAGGCAGGAGTTCGGGCGTACCGCCGGGTCCGTGTAGTAGTGGTCGTACGCCGTGTCCCCCCGGTGGAAGTCGGGGTCGGTCCCGCTCCACGCCTGCGCGTTGAACCGGGACAGCGTGGCCCGCAGCGCGCCCGCCGGGACCCCGATCTGGCCGGCCAGCGCGTCCCAGGTCCATGCCTTCTTCGCCGCGCCCGCCTCGTACCAGGATTCAGGGAAGGGGAGCGTCGGCAGGATGTCTTTGAACAGGTAGCGGTTGCGGTAGTTCTGATCCACGATCAGCCAGGCGGGGATGTGCGAGCCGGGGGCCCCGCGGTCCTTCTCGTACATCACGTGCACCACGTCGCTGTACGGCGCGGCCTCGTTCACGAAGCGGGTGCCGTGCGCGTTCACGATCAGGCCGCCGGGGAGGGTGCGCTCGGCGAGGCAGAAGTAGGGTTCGCCCGGCAGCGGGATCGACGGCCCCCACCAGGCGTCCTCCATCAGCGCCAGCGAGGCCCCGGCCCGCTGCCCGGCCAGGATCCCGTCGCCGGTGTTCTCCTTCGCGCCGACCGACCACTGCGTGCCGATCGGCTGCTGCTGGTAGCGGGCGCGCATCGCCGCGTTGTGCTCGAAGCCGCCCGAGCCGACGATCACCCCGCGCCGGGCCCGTACGACACCCCGGACGCCCTCCTTCTCCACCACCACCCCGGTGACCGCGCCGCCCTCCTGGACCAGGTCCACCAGGGGGCTGCTCAGCCATACGGGGACCCCCGCGCGCTGGAGCCCGACCCGCAGGCCCGCCGCCAGGGCCTGGCCCATGGTCAGCGGCTTCTCGCCGCGCAGGGCCGCCTTCGTACCGCGCGCCAGGCATTCGGTGGAGACGGCGAGGCCCTTGGCGCTCACCGCGGCCAGGTTCAGCCATTTGTAGTCCTGGCTGAACACGACCATCCCGGCCGGGACGGGCATGTACGCCGGGTTCAGCCGGGCCAGTTCGGGGCCGAGGAGGCGGCCGTCGAGCTGGTCGGGCTCGATGGAGCGGCCGTTGGGGAGGCCGCCGGGGAGGTTCGGGTAGTAGTCGCTGTAGCCGTCCATGAAGCGGAAGCCGAGCGGGCTGTGTGCCATGACGAAGTCGAGCATGCGGGGGCCGTGGGCCAGGAACGCCGCCTGGCGGTCGGCCGGCACCTCGGGCCCGACCACGGCCGAGAGGTACGCGGACGCCTTCTGCGGGGTGTCCGGGACCCCGGCGGCGAGGATCACCGAGTTGTTCGGCAGCCAGATCCCGGCCCCGGAGCGCGCGGCGGATCCTCCGAAGGTGGGGGCCTTCTCCACCACCAGCACGCTCAGCCCGCGCCGGGCGGCGGTGAGCGCGGCGGTCATCCCGGCGGCCCCGGACCCGACCACGACCACGTCGTACTCGCCGAGCGGAGGCCCCTCCCGGCCCGCGGCGGCCCGCGCGCGGGCGGAGGGCAGCATGGCGGAGGCGAGGACCCCGGCCCCGGTACCGGCGATCACCGCACGTCTGGAGGGAAGGGCGGCGGAGGGTGTACGGGAAGCGCTCGCGGACATGGGCAGGCTCCAGCGGATCGGGCCGGGGGCAGGACTCAGCACATCTGATGCTGAGTCAGAAAAGGTGTTCGGGGGATCATGTGATGTCAAGCCATCCCGCACCCGGGCCCCGGTTCCCGCCCCTCAGTCGCCGGCGGCGATCCGCGCGTCCAGCTCCTTCACCTGCCGCTTGAGGGCGACCGTACGGTAGCTCTCCTCCACCCACTCGCACAGCACCTGCGCGGAGGGCGCACCCTTCTCCGCCAGCGGCACGGACACCCAGCCCGACCGGCCCAGCCCGTACCCGGTGGGCGCGGCCCCCGGCGCGGCCATGGCGTGCCCGTGCAGGGCCTCGTCCTTGAGCTTGACGGACAGACCGGGCGGCTGCGGCCCGTCGGTGTTCCCCAGGAAGACGAAGATCTTCTTGTTCACCTTGACCACGCAGTCCTCGGGACCCCAGGGATGGTCCTCCACCGCCTCCGGCAGGGCGAGGGCGAACGCCCGTACCGCCTCCCACGTGCGCACTCCGGGCTTCATCAGCGCCTCCCGTCGGTCGTCCCCCTCCACGCTAACGGAGCCCCGGGCGGACGGCCGGGCCCCGGAAGGGGCGAAGCCCCCTGGCGGTGGGGGCCAAGGGGCTTCGCGTTCGGGGAGGCGGGGAGGCGGGCAGGGGGTCAGCGGGTGCCTACCGCCGCGCGGACCGCGCGACGGGCCATGCCCGCGTCGTCGTGCAGGCGGCGGAGGAGGAGCCGCTGCTCCTCGCCGGAGGACAGGGCGCCCGCCGGCAGCGGCTGGGACGGGGCGGTCGCCAGCATGGAGCGCTGGACCGCCGTCTCGGACATCCGGATCTCACGGGTGAGCACCAGCATCAGATTCACCAGGAACGCGTCCCGCGCCGCCGGTCCGGCCGCCTGGGCCAGCCGGCTGATCTGGGCGCGGGCCGCCGGGGCGTCCCCGAGCACCGTCCACAGGGTGGCCAGGTCGTAGCCCGGCAGGTACCAGCCCGCGTGCTCCCAGTCCAGCAGCACCGGCCCGGCGGGGGACAGCAGCAGGTTCGACAGCAGCGCGTCACCATGGTTGAACTGCAGCGGCGTACCCGACAGCTTCACCCCGTGCAGGAGCTTCTGGAGGTCGCCCAGGTCCCGGTCGGTGAGCAGCCCCAGCTCGTAGTCGCGCGCGATCCGGCGCGCGTAGTTCATCGGCGTACCGAACAGGTCGGCCGGTGCCTCCCACCGGTTCACCTGGCGCACCGCGCCCAGCGCGGCCCGCAGGTCGGCGCCGGGGGGCGGCTCCACCGGGTGCCGCTGGAGCGCCGCGACCCGGCCCGCCATCCGCTCCACCACGAGCGTGCAGTTCTCGGGGTCGGCCGCGATCAGCCGGGGCACCCGGACCGGCGGGCGGTGCCGGACGAACGCCCGGTATGCCGCTATTTCGTGCTGGTACCGCTCACGCCAGGCCGGCGAGTGGTCCAGTAAAACCTTCGCCACGGCGGTCAGCCGCCCGGTGGTGCCCACCAGGAGCACCGACCGGCCGCTGCGCCGGAGGACCTGTACAGGTGCGAACTCCGGACAGATCCGCTGCACCGAGGCCAGCGCGGTGCGCAGCTGCGCCCCCTGCGGCCCCGAGAGGTCGATTCTGCCGCTGACGGGCTGCGACCCGGCTCCGGGCAGCCGCCGGGCCCGTACGGCGCCCTGCACCGCGCCGGCCGGACGGCCGGGTTCGAGGTAGGGACCGCCGCCCGCCGGGAGGGTGCGGTGCGACCGGACCGGGGCGGACACGGAGGACGTTGCTGCGTACATGGTGATACGGATCCCTTCGTGCGCCGACGAGTTGCGTACGCCACCCCGCCGATCCCCTGCTTCACCCTGGGGAGTTCCGCCGGTGACCGGGGCGGGGAGGCGCATTCCTACCTGACACCCGGCGCGAGGTGGCGAACCATCGGGCGTGCCCTGGCGAAGCCTGGCGAATAGTCGCTGGGCATCTGACGGCGGGCTACTGTCAACTCAGCCGAGAACCTGGGGGCTTGACGTGAGCAAAGGTCCAAACACCCGCCTGAACGACCTGTTCGGCCTGGCCGGCTGGTCCAAGGGCGAACTGGCGAGGATGGTGAACCGGCAGGCGGCGGCCATGGGCCACCCGCAACTGGCCACCGACACCTCGCGGGTGCGGCGCTGGATCGACATGGGGGAGAGTCCCCGCGAACCGGTGCCCACGGTACTGGCAGCACTGTTCACCGAGCGGCTCGGTCGTGTCGTGACCATCGAGGACCTCGGGTTCGTACGGCAGCGGCGCACCTCCGGACGGCAGCCTGACGGGGCTCGCGAGAACCCCGACGGCATGCCCTGGGCGCCCGAACGCACAGCCGCGGTCCTCACCGAATTCACGGGAATGGACCTCATGCTCAACCGTCGCGGTCTGATGGGCGCGGGCGCGGTGCTCACCGCCGGCTCCGCCCTCACCAACGCCATGTACGACTGGCTCCACACCGACCCCGCCGTGGCGAAGGCGGCACCCCTGCGCGTCGGGGGCACCCTCCAGGCCGAGCAGGCGGGCTTCGACCGCTACGAGGCGGCGCCCATCGGCTCCCAGGAGATCGAGGCCCTGGAGCGCTCCGTGGAGGTGTTCCGCGCCTGGGACGCCTCCCGCGGCGGCGGCCTCCAGCGCAAGGCCGTCGTCGGCCAGCTCAACGAGGTCGGCGGGATGCTGGCCTACCACCACCCCGACCATCTGCAACGGCGGCTCTGGGGGGTGGCGGCCAACCTGGCGGTGCTCGCGGGCTGGATGTCGCACGACGTCGGCCTGGAACCCACCGCGCAGAAGTACTTCGTCATCGCGGCCCACGCGGCCCGCGAGGGCGGCGACCGCCCGCGCGCCGGCGAGGCGCTGTCCCGCGCGGCCCGCCAGATGGTCCACCTCGGCAAGCCGAACGAGGCGCTGGACCTGATGAAGCTGGCCCAGTCCGGCTCGGGCGAGCAGACCCTGCCGCGCACCCGCGCCATGCTGCACACCATCGAGGCGTGGGCGCAGGCGGCCATGGGCAAGGGGCAGGCCATGCGCCGCACCCTGGGCGAGGCGGAGGAGCTGTTCGTCTCCGACAAGGGGGACGTGCCGCCGCCGAGCTGGATGCAGCACTTCGACGAGGCCGACCTGCACGGCATGCAGGCCCTCGCCTACCGCACCCTCGCCGACCACGACGCCGCTGCGGCGCCGGTCGCGGCCCGCCATGCCAAGGAGGCCCTGCGGCTGCGCGGCGAGGGCTATCAGCGCTCGCAGATCTTCGACTACATCTCCATGGCCTCGGCCTGCTTCATCGCCAATGAGCCCGAACAGGCCGACCGTTACGCCCGGCTGGCGCTGGTCTCCATGAACGAGACCTCCTCGCACCGGACCTGGGACCGGCTGCGCGAGATGTACCGGCTCACCACCCAGTACGCCGGCTACGCGCGCATCGAGGACCTGCGCGAGGAGATCAAGCTCGCCCTCCCCGACAGCCCGGGTCCGCGCCGTGCCACGGGGGTGTAGGCCGCACGGGGAAGGCCGCGCCCTCCGGCGCGGCCCCGACAGCCCTGACGGTGATGGCCCTGACGGCGACAGCCCTGACGACCACCGGCTGTGCGCCGGCGGCCCGCCCCGCTACCCGCCGACGCGGGCGACGAGCACGCAGGCGTCGTCCTCCCGCTCGCCCTCACCGAACTCCTCGACGACGAGCCGTACGCAGTCCTGCGCCGACCGGGCCACCGACAGCCGGGGGGCCAGCGCGAGCAGCCGCTCGATGCCGTCCGCCTGGCTGAACTCGATGCTGCGCGGGGTCAGTCCGTCGGTGTGCAGGACCAGCAGGTCGCCCGGCTCCAGACGCTCCTCGGCCTGCCCGTAGGAGGCTCCGGGGGTCGCGCCCAGCAGCACGCCCTCCGGGGGGGTGAGGCAGCGGCCCGTGCCCCGGCGGAACAGCAGGGGCGCCGGGTGGCCCGCCTGCGCCCAGGACAGCACCTGGCGGGCGGGGTCGTAGCGGCAGCAGACGGCGGAGCCCAGGGCGGGCTGCACGGAGTTCTCCAGCAGCTGGTTGAGCCAGCCCATCAGCGGGCCCGGCTCGATCCCCGCCATGGCCATGCCGCGCAGGGCGCCGAGCATCATCGCCATCCCGGAGGTGGCGGTCACGCCGTGCCCGGTCAGGTCACCGACCGTCAGCATCGAGCTGCCGTCGGGGAGTTCGAGGGCGTCGTACCAGTCGCCGCCGATCAGGGCGCTGGAGGCCGAAGGGAGGTAGTGCGCGGCGACATCGAGGGCGCCCGCGTCATGGTGCGGGAACCGCAGGGAGCCGCGCCACGGGGGGAGCACGGCTTCCTGCAGCTCGACCGCAAGCCGGTGCTCGGTCTGCGCGATCTCCCGCTGGCGTTGCAGCGAGTCACGGGACTCGCGCACCGCGCGCTGGCTCCGCCGCAGTTCACTCACGTCCCGGAGCACCGCCCACATGGAGGCGGCGCAGCCGTCGGAGTCGAGGACCGGCTCGCCCCTCATGTGCAGCGTCCGGACGCGGCCGTCGGCCCGGACGATGCGGAACTCGCCGTCGATCGGTTTGCCGTCCACCAGGCAGGCGGTGACCCACGCGGTGAGCAGCGGCTGGTCCTCGGAGAACAGGGTGGAGCCCAGTTCGTCGAGGGGGAGGGCGCCCGCCTCCGGGGAGCGGCCGAAGATCTGGAACAGCTCGTCGGACCAGGTGACCTCGTCGGTGAGCAGGTTCCATTCGGCGCTGCCGACCCGGGTCTGCGCCTCGTACACCGTCTCGGGGGCGGGCTGCGGGAAGCCGGTGGGCTCGGGCGCGGGCGGCAGGCCCTCCTTGAGCTGGCCCAGGTGTGCGCGGAGGTCGTCCAGCTGGTGGACGGCGAGGTCGCACAGGGCGCGCTGCCAGCGGCCCTGGGCGTCGTCGTCATCCACGACGGTGTCGCGGCGGACGGCGTCCACATCGCCCCGGAGGCGCCGGGTCTGCGAGATCAGCGCGTCCACGGATGCCGGCTCGGGCGGCTGCGCGGGACGGTCCGCGAACAGGTGGGACGGCATGAGGACTCCGATACAGGCGCGGCACGGCCAAGTCTGAAGGAAGGACCGGTAACGACTGTTGCACAGGCGGCGACACCGTGTAAGGCGTTTGGCAACATCCGCTACGTTCATGCTTTCGGCATATGCCTCAGGCGTACGGGCCCTGCGCCGCGTGCGAATGAATCCGGTCAGGGCGCTTCCCGGCGGCCGGGGGCCCCGCCTCCGGTGACGGAAGCGGAACCCCGGGAGGCGCGGCCGGAATCGAGCCGCCGCCGGGCGTCGGCTCGATCGTACGGCCGAACGGAACAGGGCGTTCCGGCGCGCGTGTTCACCCGGACGGGCAGTGCCCCGCCCGCCCCGCAATACCCCCGAAAGAGTGAGCCCCTGGGAGGCGGTACGGCGGGAACCTGTCTACCGCCGGAGCCGCCCGGCATTTACGTACCTATCCGGGAGGGGAGAGCGGCGGCGGGCCCCGGTCTTTCCCCCGTGGACACCGGGACCCTGCCGCACATGGCCAAAGGTATGCGCCGCCCGCGCCCCGCGCAGGTTTCGCCCTGCCCCGTGACCGGCGGGGAGGGGTACCTCGTCGCACAGTGTGCGGCGGGTGGTTGAATGCGGCGGTGTCCCGGTCCGACGACATCCTCCGACTTCACCGGCTCGCCCACACGGGCGGATCGGCCGCCCTCGTCGCATGGCTCACCACCCGCCTCGGCGGCTGGACCGGGGTCGTGGAGCCCGCGCTGACAGCGGAATCCGGCCTGGCGGCGCCGGAGGCCGCCGTTCCCGAGACCGCCGTGCGCGGGGCCGCCGAGATGGCCGCCCGCGGGGTGCGCTCGGCCGTGTTCTCCGGATCCGGTTCCGCCACGCTGGTGTTCGCGCTGGACGCGGGGCGCGCGCTGGCCGCCGTACTCCCCGTGCCGCACCGGCCCGACGCGGCCGCGCTGCTCGCCGACGCCGCCGTACCGCTGGACCTCGTCCTGCGCGCCGAGGGGGCCGCGTGCCGGGAGGAGCGGGCCGCCGTCGCCGAATCGCGGGCCCGCGAGGCCGTGTTGCACCTGCTGATGAACGGCCGGCTCTCCACCGCCCACCAGATAGCCGAGGCGCTGCGCCCGCCGCTGCCCGACCCGATGCGGATGTACGTCGCCGAGTGCCGCACCGGGCAGCGCGCCGAAGTGACCCGGCTGTGCCAGGAACTGACGGGCGGCCGGGCGTGGATCGTGCGCTGCCCGGTCTACGTCCAGCACCTGATCGTGCTCGTCCCGGCCGGCCCGGGGTCCACCGCCGAGGACGACGCCCTGGCCGCGGCGCTGACGGCGGTGGCCCCGGACTGCGCGGTCGGGGTGAGCGGGGAACTGGCGCTGAGTCAGGCCCCGGCCGCCTACACCCAGGCGTTCCACGCCCTGGCCGTCGCCCGGGGCCGCGGGGAGCGGCACGCGCGCTTCGGCCCCGGGCCCGAGCTGGAGCTCGTGGCCCACGCGGTGGGCGCGGGCTGGGCGCGGGACCTGCTCGCGCCGCTGCACACCCATGAGCCCCGGCGCCCGCAGGACCCGGGCGCCCAGGAGCTGCGCGCCACCCTGCACGCCTGGCTCAACTTCACCTCGCACGCCACCCGCCTGCTGAAGATCCACCGCAACACCCTGGCGGCCCGGCTCCGGCTGGTCGAGACCCTGCTCGGGGTGGACCTCGCGCGCCTGGCCGACCAGGCCGCTCTGTCCCTGGCCCTGCGGCTGACCCCGGCCACGCCCGCGCCGCCCCGCGGCGCC
>NZ_JBEYVX010000030.1:0-70278 GCF_040644195.1 Streptomyces sp. NPDC047014
GCGGCGCGGGAGGCGCGGGAGGACGACGCCCTCGCGGACACGGTGCTGGACGTGATCGTGGGCCGGCTGGAGGTCACCTTTGTGCGTACGGGGTACGGGTCCGCGTCGTCACACGGCGGCGGTGCTCGTGCTCGTACTCGCCGAGCGGTGCCGCCCGGCGGCGGCCGCCGCGAGCCGGCCCAGGGCCTCGTCCCGGCCGCAGGCGTGCGCGCCCAGGGCCACGTGCCGGGCCACGATGCCGCGTTCGGCGCGCATCAGCCGCCAGCCGCGGCGCAGCAGGAACAGCGCGGACTTGCGGCCCTCGCGCAGATCGCGCGCGAGCCGGCGGCGGAAGGTGGTGGACGGCCGTCCGCGCAGACAGATCGCGTCGGCGAGCAGGCCCAGTTCCTGGCAGCGGGCGGCTATGTCCGCGGCGAAGATGCCCTCCGCGATGAACAGCGGGGTACGGGCGATGTCGAGGGTGTCCCAGCCGGTGCGGGAGCTGGTGGAGATGTCGTACACCGGCACGCCCGTCCGCCCCGTCGCGCACAGTCCGGCGATCGCGGCGACCGCGGCGTCGGCGTCCCAGGACAGCGGGGAGTCCCAGTCGATGTCGGAGCTGCCCTCCACCAGCGGGAGGGTCGGGTCGTCGGCTTCCTTGTAGAAGTCGTCGAGGCGCAGCACGGGCAGCCCTGAGCGGGCGGCCAGCGAGGATTTTCCGGAGCCCGACGGACCGGTCAGCAGGACGACTCGGGTCGGCGAAGGAGAGGAGGAGCTCACGGGACACCAGTCTGAACCATTCCCCCGGGTAGGGGATCCTCCCGGTGGCCGGTTGGTGTCCAGGAACACACCTCCACTACGCTGCGTGCGCACGCGAACACGACACGAGGCGGGGATCCCCATGGCACGTCACGCAGGCCCTCCGGCACCGAACCGGCTCCGCGGCGCCGGCCTCACGCTCTCGATGGCCGGCGCCGCCCTGGCGCTGGCGGCGGGCGGTGCGCAGGCCGGTGAGCTGGACGTACCGGCGGCGGTGGCCGGGGTGACGGACCCGATCGCGAACCTGAAGGTGAACCCGCTCGCGCACACCGGGGTGGACCCGCTGGACAACGGGGTGGCGACGAAGGTCGCGGACTTCCCCGCGGTGGGCACGACGGCGGTGACGGGGATCCTCACCCAGGGCCCCTCGGTGGGCGAACTCCCCACGGCGGCCGTGTCCTCGCTGCTGGGGCCGCTGGCCGCGCGCTGAGCCGCGCGCCCGCCGCTCCCGCGGAACGCCCGGGCCCCGGCAGCGGGGGAAGCTGCCGGGGCCCGGTGTGTGCCGGGGGCGCGTCCTAGTAGGACGAGCCGCCCGCGCCGAGGGATCCGGTGGGGTGCCAGACCGTCTTCGTCTCCAGGAACGCCGTCATACGGGACGTGCCCGGGTCCGCGTTCCAGTCGTCCACAGGCTGTGGACGCAGGACGCGCTTGAGGTTGTCGGCCGCCGCGATCTCCAGCTCCTTGGCGAGCGCCGTATCGGCGCCGGCCAGGTCGATCGCGTTGACGTCCTGGTGGGACGCCAGGTGCGGGCCCATCTCCGACGCCTTGCCGGAGAGGATGTTGACCACGCCGCCGGGCAGGTCGGAGGTGGCCAGCACCTCGCCCAGGGACAGCGCGGGCAGCGGGAACCGCTCCGAGGCGATCACGACGGCGGTGTTGCCCGTCGCGATGACCGGGGCGATCACCGACACGAGGCCCAGGAAGGACGAGTCCTGCGGGGCGACGACGGTGACGACACCGGTCGGCTCGGGGGTGGAGAGGTTGAGGAACGGGCCCGCCACGGGGTTGGCCCCGCCGACGATCTGGCCGATCTTGTCGGTCCAGCCCGCGTACCAGACCCAGCGGTCGATCGCGGCGTCGACGACGGCGCCGGCCTTGGACTTCGACAGGCCCTCGGCCTCGCCCACCTCGCGCACGAACTGCTCGCGGCGGCCCTCCAGCATCTCCGCGACGCGGTAGAGGATCTGACCCCGGTTGTAGGCGGTCGCGCCCGACCAGCCGCCGAACGCCTTGCGGGCCGCGACGACCGCGTCCCGCGCGTCCTTGCGGGAGGAGAGCGGGGCGTTGGCCAGCCACTTGCCCTTGGAGTCGGTCACCTCGTACACCCGGCCGCTCTCGGAGCGGGGGAACTTGCCCCCGACGTACAGCTTGTAGGTCTTGAAGACGTTCAGACGTACAGAGGACTCAGACATCGAGGTAAGCCTCCAGGCCGTGGCGGCCGCCTTCGCGGCCGAAGCCCGATTCCTTGTAGCCGCCGAAGGGCGAGGTCGGGTCGAACTTGTTGAACGTGTTGGCCCACACCACTCCGGCGCGGAGCTGGTTCGCGACCGCGAGGATGCGCGAGCCCTTCTCCGTCCAGATACCGGCGGACAGGCCGTACTGGCTGTTGTTGGCCTTGGCGACCGCCTCACCGGGCGTGCGGAAGGTCAGGACGGACAGCACGGGACCGAAGATCTCGTCGCGGGCGACGGTGTGCGCCTGGGTGACGTTCGTGAAGAGCGTCGGGGCGAACCAGTAGCCGGCGGACGGCAGCTCGCAGGCCGGGGACCAGCGCTCGGCGCCCTCGGCCTCGCCGGTCTCCGCGAGCGCGGTGATCCGGGCCAGCTGCTCGGCGGAGTTGATCGCGCCGATGTCGGTGTTCTTGTCGAGCGGGTCACCGAGGCGCAGTGTGGACAGGCGGCGCTTGAGGGAGTCCAGCAGCTCGTCGTGGATCGACTCCTGGACCAGGAGGCGGGAGCCCGCGCAGCAGACCTGGCCCTGGTTGAAGAAGATGCCGGTGACGATGCCCTCGACGGCCTGGTCGATGGGGGCGTCGTCGAAGACGATGTTCGCGCCCTTGCCGCCGAGCTCCAGCGTCACCTTCTTGTCGGTACCGGCGACCGCGCGGGCGATGGCCTTGCCGACGTTGGTGGAGCCGGTGAAGGCCACCTTGTTGACGTCCGGGTGCTCGACGAGGGCCGCGCCCGCGTCGCCGTAGCCGGTGAGGATGTTGACGACGCCCTTGGGCAGCCCGGCCTGGCGGCAGATGTCCGCGAAGAACAGCGCCGACAGCGGGGTGGTCTCGGCGGGCTTGAGCACGACGGTGTTGCCGGCGGCCAGGGCCGGGGCGATCTTCCACGCGAGCATCAGCAGCGGGAAGTTCCAGGGGATGACCTGGCCGGCGACGCCGAGGGGGCGCGGGTTGGCGCCGTAGCCCGCGTGGTCGAGCTTGTCGGCCCAGCCCGCGTAGTAGAAGAAGTGCGCGGCGACCAGCGGGAGGTCCGCGTCGCGGGTCTCCTTGATCGGCTTGCCGTTGTCCAGGGTCTCCAGGACGGCCAGCTCGCGGCTGCGCTCCTGGATGATCCGGGCGATGCGGAAGAGGTACTTGGCGCGCTCGGAGCCGGGCAGCGCGGACCACTTCTCGAAGGCGCGGCGGGCGGCCTTCACGGCGCGGTCGACGTCGGCGGCGCCGGCCTGGGCGACCTCGGAGAGGACCTCCTCGCTGCTGGGCGAGACGGTCTTGAAGACCTTGCCGTCGGCGGCCTCGGTGAACTCTCCGTCGATGAAGAGCCCGTAGGAGGGGGCGATGTCGACGACCGAGCGGGACTCGGGGGCCGGCGCGTACTCGAAGAGGGAAGTCTTGTTGTCCATGTTCATGGGGTCTCAGTCCACCGTCACGTAGTCGGGACCGGAGTACCGGCCGGTGCTCAGCTTCTGGCGCTGCATCAGCAGGTCGTTGAGCAGGCTGGAGGCGCCGAAGCGGAACCACTCGTTCGTGAGCCAGTCCTCGCCCACGGTCTCGTTGACCAGGACCAGGAACTTGAGGGCGTCCTTGGTGGTCCGGATGCCGCCGGCCGGCTTCACGCCGATCTGGATGCCGGTCTGCGCCTTGAAGTCGCGGACGGCTTCGAGCATGAGCAGGGTGTTCGCGGGGGTGGCGTTGACGCCGACCTTGCCGGTCGAGGTCTTGATGAAGTCGGCGCCCGCGAGCATGCCGATCCAGGAGGCGCGGCGGATGTTGTCGTAGGTCGACAGCTCGCCGGTCTCGAAGATGACCTTGAGGCGGGCGGCGCTGCCGTCGGGGCGGACGCACGCCTCCTTGACGGCCTTGATCAGCTCGTACGTCTCCAGGTAGCGGCCGGCGAGGAAGGCGCCACGGTCGATGACCATGTCGATCTCGTCGGCGCCGGCGGCGACGGCGTCGCGGGTGTCCGCGAGCTTGACCGGGAGGGCGGCGCGGCCGGCCGGGAAGGCGGTGGCGACGGAGGCGACCTTGACGTCGGCGCCGTTCAGGGCCGCCTTGGCGGTGGCCACCATGTCGGGGTACACGCAGACGGCGGCCGTCGTGGGCGTGGTGCGGTCGGTCGGATCGGGGTGGACGGCCTTGGCGGAGAGCGCCCGGACCTTGCCCGGGGTGTCCGCGCCTTCGAGCGTCGTCAGGTCGATCATCGAGATGGCCAGGTCGATGGCGTACGCCTTGGCCGTCGTCTTGATCGAACGGGTGCCGAGGGAGGCCGCGCGGGCCTCCAGACCGACAGTGTCGACGCCGGGCAGCCCGTGCAGGAAGCGGCGCAGCGCACTGTCGGACGTCGTCACGTCAGCGAATGCGGTGAGGGTGGTGGGCATGGTCACCAGATGAGCATATCTACGCGCGTAGCGACCTGTCACCCCCCTCACCCGGTTCCGGCCGATCCGCTATGGAATCGACACCTCCGGCCCCGGAGCGGGCGGCTGCGGCCCCGTCGGCCGATCTCGTCGCGCGAAACGGCGTGGGGCAGAATCGACCCCATGAGCAGCAGCCAGCAGCAGCCGACCGGCGAGCCGGTCTACGACGACCGGGTCTACCGCTCCTCCATGGGCGTCGTCTCGGGGGTACTGCTGCTCGCGCTGACGGCGTGGCTCTGCGGGGACGCCGTCCTGCGGGGCTCGGGCAGCACCCCGTGGATCGCGCTGGCGGTCGCGCTGTGCGCCGTACCCCTGATCGTGGCCTTCACCATCCGCCCCGCCGTCTTCGCCAACGACGACCGGATGCGGGTGCGCAACCCCTTCCGGATCATCGAGCTGCCCTGGGCGTCCGTGGACGCGGTGCGCGCGGGGTACTCGGCGGAGGTGCTGGCCGAGGGCGCCAAGTACCAGCTGTGGTCGGTGCCCGTCTCGCTGCGCGAGCGGAAGAAGGCCAACCGCCAGCGGCTGCGCCACGAGGGCCTGCGCGACCGGGAGCAGCGGGAGCCGGGCCGCCGGGTTCCGGTGCCGGCGGAGCCGATGCGGGCCAACGCGGACAAGGTCGTGGAGCAGCTGCAGCAGCTGGCCGAGCGCGGTGCGGAGCGGCCCGGCGCGCAGGGCGGGGTGAGCGTGCGCTGGTCGTACGAGATCATCGCGCCCGCGGTGGCCGGGGCGCTGCTGCTGATCGTGCTGCTGGCGACGCGCTGACCCGGAGGCGGGCGCGCGGGTGCTTCCGTGATGCGCCCGTGACCGCCGTGGCTCCCGCCACATGCCGCGCGCCGGCGGAACCACCGCCGCCGGGCGGTGCGTCCACGCAGGTGTGCAGCGTCATGAGGCCGGCGGCAGCCCCGCCAACGCCACCGCGATCGATCTCCGTCTCCGACTTCTGGCCGGGTTCCTGCTCGCCGCCCATCTGGTGGCCGTCGGCTGGCTGACCCTGGCACCCCTGGACCTCCCCTGGACCTCCGCGGGCAATATGACCCCGCTGGCCGGGATCCGGGCGGACCTGGCGCTCGGGCCGGTGGAGGCCGCGCGGCGGATCGGCGAGGGGCTGGCGCTGCTGGCCCCGCTCGGGGTGCTGGTGCCGCTGGTGAGCGGGCGGCTGCGGCTGTCGCGGCTGGCCGCCTGGTCCTCCCTGATGCGGACCGCCGCGGCGGGCGCGCTGGTGTCGCTGAGCATCGAGATGCTGCAGAGCGGGGTCCCGGGCCGGGTGGTCGACGTGGACTCGGTGCTGCTCAACACCCTCGGTGTACTGATCGCGCACGCGGCCGTGGTCCCGGCGCTGCGGGCGCGGCTGGCTCGCTCACTTCCCGTTTATCAGGGGGACACCCCGAGGATTTCCAGGGTCGGGATCGGTCCGTGGACCGACGTTCTCTCCGCCGTTCCGCGGGAATATTGAGGCATCGCAAGGAAAGCGATCCCTACGAAGGAGAACCTCATGAGCGCCCTGGTCCGCCCCCGTGACGGCCGCTGGATCGGTGGAGTCTGCGCCGGCCTGGCACGGCGTTTCGGAATGTCCGCGAACACGATGCGCGCGATTTTCGCCGTCTCGTGCCTGCTGCCCGGCCCGCAGTTCCTCGTCTACATAGCCCTGTGGGTGCTGCTGCCGAACGAGAAGTCCACCTCGGCCGCCTGGTAAACCCGTACCGGCGGCCCGTGGCGGGGCCCGCTCAGCCGGCCTTGGCGAGCTTGTCCAGCTGCTTGTCGGCCACTTCCTGCGGCACCTGGGCCTTCTGGCCGGCGGAGGCCACGTTGAGGGCCATCAGCCGTACGACGGTGCCGCCCTCGCGTACGACGACCAGGTGGACCTGGGCCGAGACGCCCTGGGCCGCCGCGGTCGTGGTCCAGCTGACGGTCTCGTCGCCGCCCGTGCGGTACTCGGCGGCGCGGACCTCGCGGTAGCTGCCGGTCTGCTGGCCGACGGTGGCGGAGAAGCCCGTACCGCAGGCGGGGACCGCGGCCCGGAGCCGGGCCATCAGGGTCCTGGCGTCGCTCTCGGCGTAGGAGCTGACGGAGGCGGAGACGGCCAGGCCGACCTGCTTCTGCGAGCCGATGCCGCGGTTGACGGTCTCGCGCGCGGCCGGGTCGGGCTTGTCGCCCATGATGTCGGCCAGCGGCTGGCACGCCTTCTTGTCGGCCTGCGGCTGGCCGTCCGGAGCGCCCGGGTTCTTGCCCTGCGCGGAGATCTGGTAGCCCGGCAGGTCGCCCTGGGCGAGCGCGGCCCGCTCCAGCCTGCTGCCGGAGGCCGGCGCGGCGGTTCCGGCGGACGGTGCCGGGGCGCCGGGCGCACCGGGTGCGCCGGAGGCGGTGCCCGGGGAGCCCTTCGGGTCGGGGGACCTGCCCGTCGCGGGGGCGTTCGTACCGCCGCACCCCACGGCCGCCAGGAGCAGGGCGGGAACCAGCGCGACCATCGTCGCTCGTGCCTTCATGCGCATGACCGAGAACCTCATACCCCGTGCGTCGGCGGGCAGTTGGTGGTGATCGTGGCACACGGCACGACGTGGCGCCCACCCGTCCGAACGGGCATGCGCCACGCGTGCGCGCGTACGGGTCCCGCAGGGATCAGGCGCCGAGGCCGCTCGTCGGCAGGCCGCCCAGGAGGCCGGTCACCGGGGCGAGCGCGGCGGCCGGGTCGCTGGCGTCCTGGCCGCCCTTGCCGTCCACCTGCTGCTGGCTGGTGACGCTCTGGAGCGCGCCGGTGGCGGTGCCCAGCGCGTCGGTCACACCGATGGCGGGAACGGCGGCGGAGGCGGTCCCCGCGGCGACGGCGGCGAAGGCGGCACCGAGGGCGGCGACACCGAGGGTCTTGGCAGCTGACTGCTTCATGAAGGGATTCCTTGCGACGGGTAATGGAGCGGCTCCGCAAACTAGCCACTTCAAACCCCGGCCCGCAAACATCCGTTTATACGAGAAAGCGCCCGGGAATTGCCTCTCCCGGGCGCTCTCCGTAGGTCAGGCCATGGCCTACGAACCGACGGAACCGCTGGTGGAAGCGGTCTGGCGGAACAGCCACTCCGACTTGAGCTCGGCATAACCGGGCTTGATGACCTCATTGATCATCGCCAGTCGTTCATCGAAAGGAATGAACGCGGACTTCATCGCATTGACGGTGAACCACTGCATGTCGTCCAGCGTGTAGCCGAAGGTGTCCACCAGGTGCTCGAACTCGCGGCTCATGCTGGTGCCGCTCATCAGGCGGTTGTCGGTGTTGACCGTCAGCCGGAAGTGCAGCTTGCGCAGCAGGCCGATGGGGTGCTCGGCGTACGAGGCGGCCGCGGCGGTCTGCAGGTTCGAGGTCGGGCACATCTCCAGGGGGATGCGCTTGTCCCGTACGTAGGAGGCCAGGCGGCCCAGCTTCACCGAGCCGTCGGCGGCGACCTCGATGTCATCGATGATCTTCACACCGTGGCCGAGGCGGTCGGCGCCGCACCACTGCAGGGCCTGCCAGATCGACGGCAGGCCGAACGCCTCGCCCGCGTGGATGGTGAAGTGGTTGTTCTCGCGCTTGAGGTACTCGAAGGCGTCGAGGTGGCGGGTGGGAGGGAACCCGGCCTCGGCACCGGCGATGTCGAAGCCGACCACGCCGTTGTCGCGGTAGCGGTTGGCCAGCTCCGCGATCTCCAGCGCGCGGGCCGCGTGGCGCATCGCGGTCAGCAGGGCGCCGACGCGGATGCGGTGGCCGTTGGCCCTGGCGCGGCGCTCACCCTCGCGGAAGCCGTCGTTCACGGCCTCGACGACCTCTTCGAGGGTCAGGCCGGCTTCCAGGTGCTGCTCGGGCGCGTAGCGGATCTCGGCGTAGACGACGCCGTCCTCGGCCAGGTCCTCGGCGCACTCGGCGGCGACCCGGAACAGGGCCTCCTTCGTCTGCATGACCGCGCAGGTGTGCGCGAAGGTCTCCAGATAGCGCGGGAGGGAGCCGGAGTCGGCGGCTTCGCGGAACCAGACGCCGAGCTTGTCGGCGTCGGTCTCGGGGAGGTTCTCGTAGCCGACCTCGCGGGCCAGCTCGATGATGGTCCCGGGCCGCAGCCCGCCGTCCAGGTGGTCGTGCAGCAGCACCTTCGGGGAACGGCGGATCTGATCCGGGGTCGGCAGGTTGGGGGTGTCGCTCGTCATCTGCGCACTCTACTCCTACGCGCGTAGAGCGGAGGGTCCCCCGCAGACGTCGATATGTAACAGAGACCGCGCGGACGGATGGCGTACACCCGGGCGTCTGAGACTGTTCCGCCATGGCACAGCATGCGCCGCCGGCGCGCGGGGCCCGTCTGGGACGGGCGGCCGGCGCGAGAACCGGCTCAGGTACGACGCACAGCCCGGTCATCGGGGTGGTCCTCCTGCTCCCCGGGACCTCCAGATTCTCCCCCGGCCCGGTACGGCCGCTCGCGCGGGCGCTGGCCCGGGCGGGCGGGGCGGAGGGGCTGGTCACCCACACCGTCGTGCACGGCGGGGACTCCCCCCGGGAGGACCAGGCCCGCTGGGCGGCGGACGAGGTGGTGCGGCGCTACGGGGACGTGGCGGTGTGCCTGGCCGGCTACGGCGCGGGCGGTCTGGCCGCCCTGCGCGCGGCGGGCCACGAGGCCGTCACGTCGGTGCTGGCGATGGCCCCCTGCCTGGCGGGGGCGGGGGCTTCGGCCTCGGACCCGCCGGAGCCGGTGAAGCAGCTGTCGGGGCGGCAGGTGCTGATCGTGCACGGTACGAACGACGCGCGCAGCGATCCGGAGGGCTCCTTCCGGCTGGCGGAGCGGGCGAAGAAGGCGAACCGGGCGACCTGCCGCTTCGAGGTGCACTCGGACGGCCACGGGCTGCGCGAGCACCAGGCGGAAGTGGTGGCGCTGGGCGTGGACTTCGTGCTCGGGGCGGTCTTCTCGGGCCGGTACTCGCGCCCGCTGACCGACGCCCTCGCCGCCCCGCCGCCGCTGGGGCTGCGCATGCCGCTGGCCTCGGGCTTCGGGAGGTCCCTGCGGGGGTGAGGCGGGCCCGCGGGGGTGCGGCGGCCCCGCAGGCAGTGCGAGCGGGTGAGGCGGGCCCGCCGGGGTGCGGCGGCCCCGGCCGCTCAGGCGGCGGGCGGCTCCAGTTCCGGGATCAGGCGGCCGCGGTGGGAGAGCAGGAAGCGCTTGAACTCCGCGACCGGCGGGGTGTCGGGGTGGCCGTCGAGCCAGGCGACGCCGATCTCGCGCACGGCGCGCGGGGCGGTGACGTTCAGCTCGACCACCCCGGGCCGGGCCACGGCCGGCGGCGGCAGCAGGGCCACGCCGAGCCCGGCGGCGACCAGGCCGCGCAGGGTCTCGGCCTCCTCGCCCTCGAAGGCGACGCGTGGGGTGAAGCCCGCCTCCGCGCAGAGGTCGTCGGTGATCCGGCGCAGGCCGTAGCCGGGCTCCAGGGTGACGAAGGTTTCCTCCGCGGCCTCGGCGAGGCGGATGCGCTTGCGTCCGGCCAGGCGGTGGTCGTCGGGCACGACCAGCCGCAGCCGCTGCTCGTCGAGGCGGCGGGTGACGAGGCCGGGGGCGTCGGGCAGCGGCGAGGTGAGGCAGAGGTCGAGCTCGCCCGCGCGCAGCTTCTCCAGCATGGCCTCGCCGTAGTTCTGCACGAGGGAGAAGCGGATGCGCGGGTGGTCGGCGCGGAAGGCGCGGATCAGCCCGGGTACGGTCTCGGAGCCCAGGGTGTGCAGGAAGCCGAAGGCGACCTTCCCGTAGGCGGCGTCGGCGTCCTGCTGGACGGAGGCGGCGGCGCGGGCGATCCCTTCGAGGGCCTGCTCGGCGGAGGCGAGGAAGGTACGGCCCGCCGTGGTGAGGGCGACGGTGCGGCCCTTGCGGGCGAACAGCGAGACGCCCAGGTCCTGTTCGAGGCGGACCATGGCCCGGGACAGGGTGGACTGCGGGACGCCCAGCTCATGGGCGGCGCGGGTGACGTGCTCGTGCCGGGCGACCGCGACGAAATAGGCCAGCCGGGGAGCCAGCGATGTTGTCACGGCCATGTCTTCTACGTAACGGTTCGTCGACATCCATCCTCCTGACCTCCGCTGATGCGGCAGTGGATCGATTATCGCGATTCTATGCATTGGACGCATGAAACACACGGGCCTACCGTCGAAGCATGCCTCCCGCTCATACCGGGGCACCCGTCATCCCGGGTGCCTCCACCCCGTCGTCCCCCGCACCGGAACCCCACTCCCCCGGCCGCCCCGGCTACCGCCGGATGAGCTTCGCGCTCTTCGCCGCCGGTCTCGCGACCTTCGCGCTCCTCTACTCCACCCAGGCGCTGCTGCCCGCGGTCTCCGCCGACTTCGGCGTGACGGCCGGGCAGGCCAGCTGGACGGTCTCCGCGGCCACCGGGGCCCTCGCCCTGTTCGTGCTCCCGCTCAGCGCGCTCTCCGAGCGCTTCGGCCGCACCCGGATGATGACCTGCTCGATGGTGGTGGCCGTCGGCATCGGCCTGCTGGTGCCGTTCGCGCCGAACCTGGAGTGGCTGGTCGTCCTGCGCGCGGTCCAGGGTGCGGCGATCGCGGGTATCCCGGCCTCCGCGATGGCGTACCTGGCCGAGGAGGTCCGGCCGCAGGCGCTGGTCGGCGCGATCGGCCTGTTCGTGGCGGGCAATTCCATCGGCGGCATGAGCGGCCGCCTCGTCACCGGCTGGGCGGCCCAGCTGTGGGGCTGGCGGGCGGGTCTGGCCGCCGTCGCGCTGATGGCGCTGGGCTGCGCGGTCGTCTTCCTCGCCCTGCTGCCCCGGGCGCGGTTCTTCCGCCCGGCGTCGCTGAACCCGCACGCGGTGGGGCGTACCGTCGCCGGACATCTGCGCGATCCGCTGCTGCTGCGGCTGTACGGGATCGGCGCGCTGTTCATGACGGTCTTCGGCGCGGTGTACACCGTCATCGGCTACCGGCTGGTGGACGAGCCGTTCTCGCTCGGCCAGGGCGTCATCGGCTCGGTGTTCCTGATCTACCTCGTCGGCACCGTCTCCTCCGCGGCGGCCGGCAAGCTCGTCGCCCGCACCGGCCGGCGCGGGGCGCTGTACCTGGCCGTGACCACGACGGCGCTGGGGCTGCTGCTGTCGCTGGCGGATTCCCTCGTCCTGGTGGTGCTCGGCCTGGTCCTGATCACCGCGGGCTTCTTCGCCGGGCACGCCGTGGCCTCGGCCGCGGTCAGCCGGACCGCGAAGACGGGCCGGGCGCAGGCGTCCGCCCTCTACCAGTCCGCGTACTACCTCGGCTCCAGCGCGGGCGGCACCCTCGGCGCCCTCGCCTACCACGAGGCGGGCTGGGCGGCCACGGTCGGGATCGCGCTGCTCGCCGTACTGGGCGTCGTGTCCATCACCCTCTACGGGACGCACGCGGCCCGCGCGGAACGGCGCATGCCGGCGTCCGCGGCGGGCGCGCGCTGACGGGAGTTCGCTTCCGCCGGAGGCAACCCCTGCTCGTTTTCCGGGCATTGAACACGGAGGACGAAGTGCGGTGAGCAGGGGAGGACCGGATGGGGACGCGAACGGCACGGATGCGCGCGGGACATCGCGCGGCGATGTGGGGCGGAGCGGTGGCGCTGGCGCTGCCGCTGGTGGTGGTCGCGGGAGGCGGAACGGCAGAGGCCGCCTCCTGCAACCTCACCACCGGGCCGCACCAGAAGGACGTGGAACGCTTCCTGGGGCGGCCGGTCGACGGCAGGCAGTCGGCGGCCGACTGCACGGCCATCAGGTCGTTCCAGAACACCCACGGCATCACCCCCGCCCAGGGGTACGCGGGCCCGCTGACCTGGCGGACGATGAGCACGATGCTGGCCCAGCGGGCGGCCGGCAGCACCCCGAACGCGGCGGGCGCCTGCCCGGTGGACCGGGGCCGGATCGCCTGCGTGGACCTGACCCGCCAGCTCAGCTGGATCCAGGACGGGACGGCCGTGACGTACGGCCCGGTGCCGGTGCGTACGGGCAAGGACGGCACGGAGACCCGGATCGGGCTGAAGAAGATCTACCACCGCGACATCGACCACTGGTCGACGCTGTACAACGTCTCGATGCCGTACGCGCAGTTCTTCGACGGCGGCATCGCCTTCCACTCGACCACCAAGAGCATGTGGAACCCGCCCGGTTCGGGGGGTTGCGTGAACATGCGGCCGGCCGACGCGAAGGCGTACTGGAACCTGCTGGGGAAGGGCGAGGACGTCTACGTCTACGGGCGCAAGCCGGGTACCTGACGGGCGGCTCGGGCCGGGGCCCGGGCCGGCGCTCGGGCTGCGGCTCGGGTTACGGCGCGCTCTGCGGCAGCGGATCCGGGGCGGGGCGGGCCAGGCGGTCCAGTCTGCGGAGGCTGGACCGGCGCTGGAGGAGGGACAGGCCCGCCACCGCCGCCCCGAGGGCCAGCCAGCCCGCGGGGCCCGCGGCCATCACCACGCCGGTCAGCAGCGGCGGCCCGGCGGACTTCTGCACGGACTGCGCCATCCCGGCCACGCCCAGGTACGAGGCGCGCGCCTGCGCCGGGGCGAGGGAGACGGCCAGCTCCCAGGAGCTGACCGAGCGCAGCAGCTCGGCGCCGGTGGCCAGCACGGCGGCGGCGAGCAGGGCGGCCGAGGCCGCCCAGGGGCCGCCCGCGCCGGAGACGGCCAGCAGGGCGCAGCAGGCCAGGGTGGTGAGCCCGTAGAGGACCACCGCTCCGGCGGCCTGGCGGGGGGTGTCGACCCGGGTAGAGACGGTCAGCTGGAGGAGGACGACGAGCACGGTGTTGACGACGAGGAAGGCGGGGATCAGCGCGTGCGGGGCCTCGGTGCGGCCGACCAGCCAGAGGGGGATGCCGATGGCGAGGAGGGAGTCGTCCAGGTGCAGGGGGACGTCCAGGAGGACGAAGCGCAGGTAGCCGCGGTCGCGCCAGGGGGTGGGGCCGGGTGATCCGGGCCGCGCGGCGGGGCCGGGTGATCCGGGCTGCGCGGTGGGACCGGGTGATCCGGGCTGCGCGGCGGGGCCGGGCGGGGCCGCCGCCGCGGTGACGAAGCCACGGCCGCGCGGTTCGCTCGTACGCCGGACCAGGGCGGCGGCGACGAGGAAGGACAGGGCGTCGGCCAGGATCAGCACCTGGTAGGCGCCGCGGGTGCCGACGGCGAGGCCGATGGCCGCGAGTCCGGCGCCGAGGGCGTAGCCGGCGTTGGCGGCACTGCGGGACAGCGCCTGGTAGGTGACGCGGCGCTCGCCCGCGACGCGGGTGGCGAAGAGCATCTCCAGGGTCTTGGCCCCGCGGTCGCCGAGGTGGGTGACGGCGACGACGAGCAGCAGCAGCGTGAAGTCGGTGACGACCAGCAGCAGGCAGAGGGTGCCGAGGCGCAGCAGGTGCGCGGCGATCAGCAGGGAGCGCACCGGGAAGCGGTCGGCGAGGTGGCCGGCGAGCGGTGATCCGGCGATGCCCGCGACCCCGGACACCCCGAGCAGCAGGCCGATGCGGCCGGGGTCGAGGCCGAGGACGAAGGTGAAGTAGAGGACGCTGGCGGCCGCCCATACGCCGGTGCCCGCGCGGTCCAGCAGCTGGGCGAGGAGCATGATCCGCGCGTCGCGGCCGCCCGGGGGCCGGCGCAGCTGCGCCCACAGCCCGGCCCGCGCCGGCTTCCGTTCCTCCGCACCGCGCCGCACCCCGCGCCTCCCGCCCCCGTCGACATCCAGGGCAGCAGCCTGCCGGAGATTAATCTCGACGTCAAGATACTTGATATCGAGAGGTATGGTGCGGGCC
This sequence comes from Streptomyces sp. NPDC047014, assembly GCF_040644195.1. NCBI lineage: Bacteria > Bacillati > Actinomycetota > Actinomycetes > Kitasatosporales > Streptomycetaceae > Streptomyces > Streptomyces sp. NPDC047014. Next base: position 14,414 of record NZ_JBEYVX010000030.1, read on the forward strand.
GTGCTCCGGGCTGCCGTTGTCAGACCCCTCCGGTAGGTTCCGAAGGAGTCAGACCATCAGGGGGATGGAGCGTTATGAGCGACCTCGCCACCACCACGACCGACCTCGACGCGGCGATGGACCGGTACCGGGTCGAGCTCACCGGCTACTGCTACCGGATGCTCGGCTCCTCCTTCGACGCCGAGGACGCGGTGCAGGACACGTACCTGCGCGCCTGGCGCAGCCACGGCAGCTTCGAGGGGCGCGCCTCGCTGCGGTCCTGGCTGTACCGGATCGCCACCAACGTCTGCCTGGACCTGTTGAAGGCCGGCAACAAACGGGCCCGTCCCATGGACCTGACCGCGCCGCAGCACCAGGCGTCCGCCGTGCTCAACGAGCGCCCCGAGGTGACCTGGCTGGAGCCCGTGCCGGACGGGCGGGTGCTCCCGCAGACCGCCGACCCGGCGGAGATGGCGCTGGCGAAGGAATCCGTACGACTGGCCTTCGTGGCCGCCCTCCAGCACCTGCCGGCCAAGCAGCGGGCGGTGCTCATCCTGCGCGAGGTGCTGGCCTGGAAGGCCGAGGAGGTCGCGCAGCTCCTGGACACCACGGTCGCCTCGGTGAACAGCGCCCTCCAGCGCGCACGGGCCACGCTCTCGGGGCAGCGGCTGCGCCCGAGCGAGCCGGCGGACCCGCTGGACGCGGAGCAGGCCCGGCTGCTGGAGTCGTACCTCGCGGCCTTCGAGGCGTACGACATCAGCCGGCTGACCACGCTGCTGCACGAGGACGCCGTGCTGTCGATGCCGCCGTTCGACCTGTGGCTGCGGGGCCCGGCGGACATCGCCGCCTGGCACCTGAACCAGGGCATCGGCTGCAAGGGCTCCCGGCTGGTCCCGGCCACGGCGAACGGCCTGCCGGCCTTCGGCCAGTACCGGCCGCGCGAGGACGGGCTGCCGGGGCACACGCCGTGGGCGCTCCAGGTGCTGGAGATCTCAGAGGGCCGGATCGTCGGCCTCAACGCCTTCCTGGACACCGCCCGCTGGTTCCCCCTCTTCGGCCTCCCCGAGCAGCTCGACGAGTCCTACGAGATCCAGCAGCGCCCGTAGCGCGGGCGCGGCCCCCACCACCCGGAACGGCCGCCCCCGCGCGACAAGCCGCAACCGCGCCAACACCTCCACGACCCCGAGCCCACCGTCCCCGACCCCCCGCACATCACACTCCACGCCGGGCGCCCCGTCGTCGTACATCCGCTCCAGCCGCACACAGAGCACCCGCACGTCCTCAACCCCGGGCCCGGCAATCCACATCCTCTCCACACCCCTCTGACTCCACCCCCGCCCGAAACTCATCGGCCTGAGCGGGGGCGGGGTCAGGGGCGGCCGGGGGTTCGGGTGATCCAGCCGGCCGCGCGCCACTGGTCCGTGTCGAGGGTGCCGCGGGCGTCGATGAGCTTCGGGGTGGTGGTGCGGGTGGCGAGGCGCCTGGGGTCGATGGTGGTGAAGTGGTGCCACTCGGTGAGGTGGAGGAGCAGGTCGCAGTCGTCGACGGCGGCGATGGGGTCCTCCACGTAGTCGAGCCCGGGGTGGAGCTTGCGGGCGCTGTCGAGGGCCTTGGGGTCGCTGACGGTGACGGCGGCGCCGAGGTCGTGGAGGGTCTGGGCGACCGCCAGGGCGGGTGAGTCGCGGATGTCGTCGGTCCCGGGCTTGAAGGCGGCTCCCCAGACGGTGATGCGCCTGTCCCGCAGGTCGCCGCCGAGTTCTTCGCGGGCGAGGTCGACGACCCGTCGGCGGCGGCGCGTGTTCACGGCGGCGGCCTCGCGGAGGATGCCGACGGCCTGGCCGGCGTCGAGGTCGTCGGCCCGGTCGATGAACCCGGCGAGGTCCTTGGGCAGGCAGCCCCCGCCGAAGCCGAGGCCGGGCCGCATGCCGTGGCGGCCGATGCGGTGGTCGTGGCCGAGGATGTCGGCGAGCTGGGCGGCATCGGCGCCGGAGGCTTCGCAGACCTCGGCCATCGCGTTGATGAAGGAGATCTTCGTGGCGAGGAAGGAGTTCGCGGCGCCCTTGGCGAGCTCGGCGGTGGCCCAGTCCGTGACGATCGTGGGCGTGCCCGAATCGATGATCCTGGCGAACGCCTGCCGCAGCAGAGCCTCGGCCCAGGAATGGGCGGCGTTGAAGCCGAGGACGAGGCGGTCGGGGCGGAGGGTGTCGTCGACGGCGAAGGACTCGCGGAGGAATTCGGGGTTCCAGGCGACCTCGACGCGGTCCCCGGCGGGCGCATGCTCGCGCAGGATCTGGGCGATGCGGGGTGCGGTGCCGACCGGCACGGTGGACTTGACAGCGACGACGGCCGGGGCCGTCAGGCCGGGGGCCAGGTGGCGGACGGCGTCGAAGAGGTGGCTGAGGTCGTAGGCGTCGCTTCCGGGCTGCGACGGGGTGCCGACGCCGACGAAGTGCAGGTCGGCGAAGTCGGCGGCCTCGCCGTAGGAGGCGGTGAAGCGGAGCCGGCCGGAGGCGGTGTGCCGGGCGAGGAGGCCGTCGAGGTCGCGTTCGAAGAACGGGGCCTTGCCGGAGTTGAGGGTGTGGACCTTGTCGATGTCGGAGTCCATGCCCAAGACCTCGTGGCCGAGCTCGGCCATGCAGGCGGCGTGGGTGGCGCCGAGGTAGCCGCAGCCGATGACGGTCATCTTCATGAGCGGGGTCGTCCCTTCGGGTGGGGCCGGCGTCGCCCTCACCCGTGGCCCGCCCGGACGGCGGGACCGTGAGGATGCCGAGGCGGCCTGTGCCCTCATCACACCCGCTGGCGGTGGTGCGAGGGAGGGCTCGCACGGGGGCTCACAACTCGCAAAGCGGGCTCACCCAGGGTGCGGAGAGCAATACCCTCGGTGGCTCCGGACGCGGAGAGGCGAGCGGCCTCCCCGCGCCCTGCCGGAATGCGTGCGGCTGGACATGCCCAGCCGGAGCGGCCCGGCCTCGTGGCGTTTCCTCGCCGGCGGCCAGGCCGCCGGCCTGGTGGAACAAAGGGGATTCGGGTGGCGTCGACCAGCCGCCGGAAGCGTCCGCCGAACGCGGATCTGGACCGGCTCATCGAGACCTGCGGCGCCAGCCACAAGTCCCTGGCCCTGCGGGTGAACCAGCTCGCCCAGCAGGCCGGAATCACCACGGACTACTCGCACACCTCCCTCGCGAACTGGTGCCGCCGGGGCATGATCCCCAAGTGGCCGGTGCCCACCCTCCTCGCGCAGGCGATCTCCGAACGGCTCGGCCGCCCCGTATCACTCGGCGAGATCGGTATGGGCGAGGCCAGGACACCGGACGCGGATCTGGGGTTGGATTTCCCGCGGGACCGTGCTGACGCGGTCGAAGTGGCCACCTCGTTCTGGAGTTTCGTGAACCGCCGCGACTTCCTCACCGGATCCGGCTTCGCCGTCTCCGCGTTCACCACCCCCGTGACCCGCTGGCTGGTCACCCCCGCCGACGAGGCGGCGGGCATGGCCGGCGGCAAGAAGCAGGTCGGCCGGGCGGATCTGGAGGAACTCCGGGACGCGGCCGAAGAGGCCCGCCGCTGGGACTCCAAGTACGGAGGCGGGAACTGGAAGGCCAGCTCCGTCACCGTCTGCCTCCAGGAACGGGCCGCCCCCCTGCTGCGGGGCTCCTTCACCGACGCCGTCGGCCGGGACCTGTTCTCCGTCACCGGCGAGCTGTCCCGCCTGGCCGGGTGGACCGCCTTCGACGTCGGGCAACACGACGTCGCCCAGAGGCACTTCATCCAGGCACTGCGCCTCGCCCGCGCGGGCGGAGACATCCAGCTCGGCTGCTACGTCCTCACCACCATGGCCATGCAGTCCCTGCTACGCGGCTTCGGCTCCGAGGCCGTCGACATGACCCAGGGAGCCTACGAACGGGCCAAGGGCCGGGCCGCCCCGCGGGTCCTCGCGTTCACCAAGCTCATCGAGGCGCGGGCCCACGCCCGCGAGCGGGACGCCAGGGCCGCCGCGCGGGCCCTGGCGGCCTCCGAAGACCTCCTGGGCCAGGCGGACACCGCCGCGACCGGGGCGGAACCCGCCTGGATCGACTTCTACCACCACGCGAGGCTGTCGGCGGACGCCGCCGAGGTCTTCCGCGACCTGAAGAACCCCAAGGCGGCCCTTGCCTGGAACCAGCGGGCCGCCGCGATGCCGTCCGGGGTGTTCACCCGCTCGGTCGGGATGCGGCTGGCGATCGTGGGGACCGCCCACCTCCAGGCCCGCGACCTCGACCACGGCCTGGAGCTCGGCAACCGGTCCGTGGACATCCTCGCCCGCGTCCGGTCCTCCCGCGCGAAGGACTACGTCCGCGAGTTCAACACGGCTCTCGCCCCGTGGCACCGCGAGCCGGCCGTCCGCGATTTCCTCCACCGCACCCGTACCGAACTGGGCATCGCGGCCTGAGCACGTCGTGCCGTACTCCCGCTTCGGCACGGGCCCCAGCATGCCGAACGGGACCGGTGGGGGGCCACCGGTCCCGTTCACTCGAAGGGGAAGACGCAGGTCAGGCGATGCGGTCCAGGATGATCGGGGTGGCGGTGAAGGTGGTGCCCGTGGGGGCGATGTCGTACGTGTCCGTCAGGGCGGCGAGGGCGTAGTCGAACTTTTCCGGGGTGTCCGTGTGCAGGGTCATCAGGGGCTGGCCCGCCGTGACCGTGTCGCCCGGCTTCGCGTGGAGCTCGATGCCCGCGCCCGCCTGCACCGGGTCCTCCTTGCGGGCGCGGCCCGCGCCGAGGCGCCAGGCGCCGACGCCGACGCCGTACGCGTCCAGGCGGGTCAGGACGCCCGACTCCGGGGCGGTGACCACGTGCTGCTCGCGGGCCACCGGCAGGGCCGCGTCCGGGTCGCCGCCCTGGGCCGCGATCATCCGGCGCCAGTGGTCCATGGCCGAGCCGTCGGCCAGGGCCTTCGCCGGGTCGGCGTCCTTGATGCCCGCCGCCTCCAGCATCTCCTTCGCCAGCGCGATGGTCAGCTCGACCACGTCGGCGGGGCCGCCGCCGGCCAGGACCTCGACCGACTCGCGGACTTCGAGGGCGTTGCCGGCCGTCAGGCCGAGCGGGGTGGACATGTCGGTGAGCAGCGCGACCGTCTTGACGCCCGAGTCGGTGCCGAGGCCCACCATGGTGCGGGCCAGCTCGCGCGCGTCCTCGATGTTCTTCATGAAGGCGCCGGAGCCGACCTTCACGTCCAGGACGAGCGAGCCCGTGCCCTCCGCGATCTTCTTCGACATGATCGAGGAGGCGATCAGCGGGATGGCCTCGACGGTGCCGGTGACGTCGCGCAGCGCGTACAGCTTCTTGTCGGCCGGGGCCAGGCCGTCGCCCGCCGCGCAGATGACCGCGCCGGTGGTGTCGAGGACGTGCATCATCTCCTCGTTGGAGAGCAGCGCGCGCCAGCCGGGGATGGACTCCAGCTTGTCGAGGGTGCCGCCGGTGTGGCCGAGGCCGCGGCCCGAGAGCTGCGGTACGGCCGCGCCGCAGGCGGCGACCAGCGGGGCGAGCGGGAGGGTGATCTTGTCGCCGACGCCGCCGGTGGAGTGCTTGTCGGCGGTGGGGCGGGAGAGCGCGTCGAAGTTCATGCGCTCGCCGGAGGCGATCATCGCCGCGGTCCAGCGGGCGATCTCGGTGCGGTTCATGCCGTTGAGCAGGATGGCCATCGCCAGGGCGGACATCTGCTCGTCGGCGACGACACCGCGGGTGTAGGCGTCGATGACCCAGTCGATCTGCTCGGGGCTCAGCTCACCGCGGTCCCGCTTGGTCCGGATGACGGAGATGACGTCCATGTGGTGCTTCTTTCTACGCGCATAGAGAGAGGGAGAGGGGTGCGGCCCGGAGGAAGTGCGACGGCCCTCCGCCCCGGCAGGGGCGAAGGGCCGTCGGCACGGCTATCTGAGGTGTCCGGGCCCGAAAGCCTGGGGCAGCATCGCCGCAAGCGGCAGGATCCCGTCGGGGGTGTCCACCTGCAGCTCGTCGCCGCCGAACTCGTACAGCAGCTGGCGGCAGCGTCCGCAGGGGACGAGGATCTGGCCCTTGCCGTCCACGCACGTGAAGTGCGTGAGGCGGCCGCCGCCGGTGGCCTGGAGGGAGGAGACCAGTCCGCACTCGGCGCACAGGCCCAGCCCGTAGCTGGCGTTCTCGACGTTGCAGCCGGTCACGACGCGGCCGTCGTCCACGAGGGCGGCGACCCCGACCGGGAAGCCGGAGTACGGGGCGTACGCCCGGGTCATCGCGTCCCGGGCGGACGTCCGCAGGGCTTCCCAGTCCACGGAAGGACCGGTCACGGCAGGACCGGTCACGGCAGGACCGGCCACGGCGGAACCGGCCACGGCCTGACCGCCCGTGGCGGAACCGTCCGCGGCCTGACGGTCCGCCGCCTGACGGCCCGCCGCCGGACCGTTCTGCTCCGGCGTCACTTGCCCTGGCCCTTGCGGTACGGCATGCCGTCCGCCTTCGGCATCCGCAGGCGCTGCGCCGACAGGGCGAGCACGAGCAGCGTGGTCAGGTACGGGGCCGCGTCCACGAACTGGCTCGGCACCGAGTCGGTCGTCGCGTACCAGACGAACAGCAGCGCGGCGAAGGCCGCCGAGATGCCGGCCTGGAGGTACTTCTTCTTGTAGAGCTGCCAGGCGCAGACCATGACCAGCAGGATCGCGATCAGCAGCAGCATCGCGTGCACGTTCTCGGCGCCACCGCGCAGCTTGAGGCTGTCGATGAAGCCGAAGAGGCCGGCGCCCAGCGCCATGCCGCCCGGCATCCAGTTACCGAAGATCATCGCGGCGAGACCGATGTAGCCGCGGCCGCCGGTCTGGCCCTCCTGGTAGATCGGGCTGGCGACCTCGGACAGGTACACGCCGCCGAGGCCCGCGAGGGCACCGGAGATGATCACGGCGATGTACTTGTACTTGTAGACGTTGACGCCCAGGGACTCGGCAGCGATCGGGTTCTCACCGCAGGAGCGCAGGCGCAGGCCGAAGGAGGTCCGCCACAGCGCCCACCAGGTGGCGGGGATCAGCAGCAGGGCCACGACGGTGAGCAGCGAGATCTCGGTGATCAGGCCGCCGATGACGCCGGCGAGGTCCGAGACGAAGAACCAGTGCTTGGCCTGGAGGTCGGCCATCCAGTCCGAGAGTCCCGGAATGGTGATCTTGGCGATGGGCTCGACCTGCGGGGACTGCTTGGAGGAGCCGCCCGGGGCCTCGGCGAAGGTGAAGTTCGACAGGTACTGGGTGAAGCCCAGCGCCAGGATGTTGATGGCCACACCGGAGACGATGTGGTTGACGTTGAACGTGACCGTGATGACCGCGTGCAGCAGGCCGCCGACGGCGCCGCCGGCGATGCCGACGAGCACACCGGTCCAGGGGCCCCACTGGTAGCCGGCCCAGGCACCGAACCAGGTGCCGAGGATCATCATGCCTTCGAGGCCGATGTTGACCACGCCCGCGCGCTCGGCCCACAGACCGCCGAGACCGGCGAGGCCGATCGGCACGGCGAGGGAGAGGGCGCCGGAGACCTGGCCGACGGAGGTCAGGTCGTTGGCGCCGGAGATCAGGCGGACCAGCGAGACCAGCGCGAGACCACCCGCGACGATCAGCAGGATCCACGGCAGGGTGAGCTTCTTGCGGCCGCCCGGGGCGGGCGCCGCCTTCTTCGTGGAAACGGTGCTGGCGCTCACGCCGCGACCTCCTTCTCGGTCTTCATGGCGTGGCCCGCGGCCAGTTCCTCGCCGACCTTCTGCTGCTGACGGCGGATGCCGTAGCGGCGGATCAGCTCGTAGGAGACGACCACCGCGATCACGATCAGGCCCTTCATGATCGTGCCGATCTCCTTGGCGTAGCCGGCCGTGTCGAGGCCGGCGGACGCCTTGTCGATGAAGGCCATCAGGAGGGCGGCGAAGAAGATGCCGACGGGGCTGTTGCGGCCGAGCAGGGCGATGGTGATACCGGTGAAGCCGACACCCACGGGGAAGACGAGGGTGTACGTGTGGCTCTCGCCGAGCAGGACGGGCATGCCGGACAGACCGGCGACGGCGCCGGAGATCAGCATCGCGGTGACGATCATCTTCTTGGAGTCGACACCGGAGGCCGCGGCGGCGGACTCGCTGGCGCCGCTGGCGCGCAGGTCGAAGCCGAAGCGGGTGCGGTTGAGCACGAACCAGTAGACGATGCCGAGGGCGAAGGCCACGAAGGTGAAGCCGTAGATCTCGCCCGAGTCGCCCATGGACAGGGCCGGGAACCAGCCGGACTCGGCGATCTCACCGGTGGTGAGGTCGTTGGAGCCCTCCACCTGGACGCCGAGGTTCTTCGGCAGGATCAGCCAGGCGATGAGGCTGGTGGCGATGGCGTTCAGCATGATCGTCGAGACGACCTCGCTGACACCGCGCTTGGCCTTGAGGACACCGGCGATACCGGCCCAGAAGGCACCGGTCAGCATCGCGACGACCACGATCAGCAGGATGTGCAGCGGGCCGGGCAGCGCGATCGCGCCGCCGACCACGGCGGAGATCATCGCGGCGAGGCGGTACTGGCCGTCGACGCCGATGTTGAAGAGGTTCATCCGGAAGCCGATGGCGACGGCCAGGGCTGCCAGGTAGTACGTGCCGGCCTGGTTGACGATGAGGATCTGGACGTCCTCGTAGCTGCCGTTCTCGACCATGATGCGCAGCGGCTCGATCGGGTTGATACCCGTCGCCGCCAGCACGATCATGGTCAGCACGAAGGCGCTGACCAGCGCGAGCAGGGGCCCGGCGATGGCGAGCATCAGCCGGTCCTTGTCGAATGTCTTCATCGGGCCTCGTCCTCCGTCGTGTCACCGTCGGCAGCGGCGGAGTGGTTGTCGGTTGCTTCCAGGTGCCCCGTGGCGGCGCCCGTCATGGCGGTGCCCAGCTCCTCGGGGGTGACGGTCGCCGGGTCGGCGTCCGCGACCAGGCGGCCGCGGTAGATCACCCGCAGGGTGTCGGACAGGCCGATGAGCTCGTCCAGGTCGGCGGAGATCAGCAGGACGGCCAGGCCCTCGCGGCGGGCCTCGCGGATCGCGTCCCAGATCTGCGCCTGCGCGCCGACGTCCACACCGCGGGTGGGGTGGGCGGCGATGAGGAACTTCGGGTTGTGGCTCATCTCGCGGCCGACGATCAGCTTCTGCTGGTTGCCGCCGGAGAGCGAGGCCGCGGTGACGTCGATGCCGGGCGTGCGGACGTCGTACTCGCGCACGATCCGCTCGGTGTCCTTGCGGGCCGCCTTCGGGTCGAGGATGCCCCTCTTGGAGTTGGGCGCCTCGGTGACGTGGCCGAGGATGCGGTTCTCCCAGAGCGGGGACTCCAGCAGCAGGCCGTGGCGGTGGCGGTCCTCGGGGATGTAGCCGATGCCGCCCTCGCGGCGCTTGCGCACCGAGAGCTTGGTGATGTCGGCGCCGTCGAGGGTGATGGCGCCCGCGTCGGGGGCCATCATGCCCATGAGGGCTTCGATCAGCTCGGTCTGGCCGTTGCCCTCGACACCGGCGATGCCGAGGATCTCGCCCTTGTGGATCGTCAGGCTGACGTCGTCCAGCAGGAGGCGGCCGGCCTCGGCCTTCTCCAGGGTCGCGGAGTCGGGGGCGCCCGCCGGCGCCATGACCTCCGGCTCGGCGACGAGCACATCGCCCGCGGCGACGGTCAGGCCCGTGACCTGGAGCATCGGGGTCGTGGTCACCGTGGACTCGCGGGTCTCCGGCGAGGGCAGCTCCGCACCGACCATCAGCTCGGCGAGCTGCTTGGGGGTGGCGGTCCTCGGGTCGGCGGTGCCGACGGTGGTGCCGCGCCGGATGACGGTGATGTCGTCGGCGACCTTCAGCACCTCGCCCAGCTTGTGCGAGATGAAGATGACGGTCAGGCCCTCGGACTTGAGCTCGCGCAGGTTGTCGAAGAGCGCGTCCACCTCCTGCGGCACGAGCACGGCGGTCGGCTCGTCGAGGATGAGGATCTTCGCACCGCGGTAGAGGACCTTGAGGATCTCCACGCGCTGGCGGTCGGCGACACCCAGGTCCTCGACGAGGGCGTCGGGACGCACGCCGAGGCCGTACGCGTCCGAGATCTCCATGATCTTCTTACGCGCCTTGGCGCCGATGCCGTACAGCTTCTCGCCGCCGAGAACGACGTTCTCCAGGACGGTGAGGTTGTCGGCCAGCATGAAGTGCTGGTGCACCATGCCGATGCCGCGGGCGATGGCGTCGCCGGGGGTGTTGAAGGCGACCTGCTCCCCGTCGATGGCGATGGTGCCCTCGTCCGGCTTCTGCATGCCGTAGAGGATCTTCATCAGGGTCGACTTGCCGGCGCCGTTCTCACCGATCAGGGCGTGGACCGTGCCCTTGCGGACGGTGATCGCGATGTCCTTGTTGGCGACGACGCCGGGGAAGCGCTTTGTGATGCCGTGCAGTTCTACGGCGAGGGGCGGGCTGGACGCGTTGATGACGCACTCTCCTTGGCGCGAAAGGAGCGGAAGGCAGGGAGGACAGGGCGGGGAGTGAAAGTATCGCGTCCACGATGCTTCTACGCGCGTAGCACTGTCGGAAGTGAAAACTCGCGGCCACGAAGGCCGCGTGGTCACAGACTAGTGATCACAGAATGTGGCTCGGGGCCCGGGAGCGATGACAACCGCTTCCCGGACCCCGGAGACCAGGACTTCGAGTCGAAGACTGCCTTACGGGGCGGTCTTGACGGTGATCTTCTTGGCGATGATGTCGGCCTTGGCCTTCTCCACCGCGGCGATGACGTCGGTCATCTCCTTGTACTTCGGGTTGGAGTCGGCCAGGCCGACGCCGTCCTTGTCCAGGCCGTAGCGGATCTCACCGGTGGTGGGCTTGCCGTCCTCGACCGACTTGATCAGGTTGAAGACGGAGTCCGAGACGTCCTTGGTGACCGAGGTCAGGATGGAGTCCTTGTACTTCGCCAGACCGGCCTGGTTGTACTGGTCGGAGTCGACGCCGATGGCCCACTTGCCCTTGGCGGACGCGGCCTCGATGGCACCGGAACCGGCCAGACCGGCGGCGGCGTAGATCACGTCGGCGCCACCGGCGTCGAGCTGGCCCTGCGCGGCGGCCTTGCCCAGGTCGGGCTTGGCGAAGCCGTCGAAGTTCGGCGGCTGGGTCAGGTACGCGGAGAGCACCTTGGCGTTCGGGTTGGTGTCCTTGACGCCCTGGGTGAAGCCGGCCTCGAACTTCTTGATCAGCGGGACCTCGACACCGCCGATGAAGCCGACCGTGCCGGTCTTGGACGCCTTGGCGGCGGCGACGCCGGCCAGGTAGGAGCCCTGCTCCTCGTTGAAGACCAGGTTGGCGATGTTGGCGCCGGTGACCGAGGTGTCGTCGATGATGCCGAACGTGGTGTCCGGGAACTTCGGCGCGACCTTCTTGATGGCCGGGGCGTAGGCGAAGCCGACGCCGATGACCGGGTTGTTGCCCTTGCGGGCCAGCTCGGTCAGGCGCTGGACCTTGTCGGCCTCGCCCTCACCGTCGGTGGGCTCCGCCTCGGCGCCCTTGATCTTCAGGTCCGTCTCGGCCTTCTTCAGACCGGCGTAGGCGGCGTCGTTGAACGACTGGTCGCCGCGGCCGCCGATGTCGTACGCGATGGCTGCGGACTTCTGACCCGACTCCGAGGGGGAGGCGGACGCGTCAGAGGACTTCTTTCCGCCACAGGCGGTGGCCGAGAGGGCCAGCGCCGCGGACGCGATGCCCACGGTGGCGATCCTGGTGATCCGGCGCAAGGGGAGGCTCCTTCAAAACCTGACCGAAGCGCCACGACCGGCGCTGGTTTCGCGGCGATCGTAACGCGCGTAGATGTCAGTTAAAGGCCCGTTCATGAGTCGTTATCGGATCGTCGCGAACCGGACAGTGACCGATCGGTAACTGCCAAAGCGTCCAGCCCTTGTGTACCAAGGGCTGGACAGCTCCGCCGGGAGGCGCGCCGATGGGGTAATGCCTCCGGCCCGTTGCCTAGCGGGAGGGCAGGACGCGGCGTCCGTCGATCAGTGCCGCGGCCGTGAAGAACTCCACGCCGACGGCGATGGCGTCCTCGTCCACGTCGAAGTCCCCGCGGTGCAGGTCGCGCTTGGTGGCGTCACCCGGCGTACGCACCCCCAGGCGGGCCATGGCGCCCGGGACGTGCTCCAGGTACCAGGAGAAGTCCTCGCCGCCCAGGCTCTGCTCGGTGTCCTCCACCGAGTCGGCGCCGCGGCGGGCCGCCATCGACTCCCGCAGCAGCTCTGTGATCACCGGGTCGTTGACCACGGGCGGCACCCCGCGCACGTGGTTGATCTCGAACTTCGCCCCGTGCATGGTCGCGATCTCGTCGATGGCCGCGTGGATCATGTCGGGTGCCTCGTGCCAGGCGTTCAGGTCCAGGCAGCGCACGGTTCCGGACAGCTCGGCCTGCATCGGGATCACGTTGCAGGCGTGCCCGGCCTCGATCCGGCCCCAGGTGACGGACATGCCCGAGCGGGCGTCCATCCGGCGGGCCAGCAGGGCCGGGGCGTCCACGGCCACGCGGGCGGCGGCCGTCACCAGGTCCGTGGTCAGGTGCGGGCGGGCGGTGTGCCCGCCGGGGCCGGACAGGCTGACCTCCAGCCGGTCGCAGGCGGAGGTGATCGGTCCGGGGCGCAGCCCGATGCGCCCGGCGTCGACCCGGGGGTCGCAGTGCAGGGCGATGATCCGGCCCACGCCGTCCAGGACGCCGGACTCGATGGCCTCGGTGGCGCCGCCCGGCAGCACCTCCTCGGCGGGCTGGAAGAGCAGCCGTACGGGACGGGGCAGCAGGCCCTGCCGGTCGAGCTCGGCCAGGACCAGGCCGGCACCGAGGACCACGGTGGTGTGCACGTCGTGCCCGCAGGCGTGGGCGCGGTCCGGGACGGTGGAGCGGTAGGGGACGTGCGTCTTGGCGTCCGGGATGGGCAGGGCGTCGATGTCCGCGCGCAGGGCCAGCATCGGCCGGGCCCCGTCCCAGGTACCCACGTCGCAGATGAGGCCCGTGCCGGAGTTGAGCACCCGTGGTCGCAGCCCAGCTTCCTCCAGCCGGGCCTTGATGGCGGCGGTGGTCCGGAATTCCTGGTGGCCGAGTTCCGGGTGCATGTGCAAGTCCCGGCGGAAGGCGATGAGTTCGGTACGCAGGTGGTCCGGAAGTTTGCCGGGAAGCTCGGGCCGGTCGGGCGTGACGGGCTGGAGGGTCTGGGACTCGCGGGACATCAACTGGTTCACCCGTTGAAGGGTAGGCCCACAAACGGCCCAACTGGCCGGGGATCACAAAAAGTTCATGCCGTTAGGGGAAAGAAACCCGGCCTCCGGACGCATGACCGGGTGGACGCGGGGGTAAACTCGCGCGCTCATCCGGCCGTGGAGGCGGTCCCGGCGGGGAGTCTGCGCACATCACGGGCGGTGTCGGTGACCCCGGCGAGGAAGCTGCGGGCGCGGGGGGTGGCGGAGCCGGTGAGCCAGGCCGGATCGACCTCGCACACGGCCACGGTGACGCCGGTTCCGGCCAGGGCGTACGGCAGGGTGTGGACGACGGTGGACGGGAAGCTCAGGACCGTCCGGCCGACGGGTCCGCGACGGGCGGTCAGTTCCAGCGGCAGGTCCGGGCGTACGATCTCCAGCCCCGTCGCCCGGCTCAGGGCGCGCAGCTTCTCGGCGGACTCGCGGCGGTGCGCGAAGTAGCGCGTGGCGCCGTGCTCGGTGGCGAGCGCGCGGACGGCGTCCAGGTACCGGTCGGGGTCCACCACGCCGGTCTCGACGAGCGAGGTGCCCACCAGGTCGGTGCCCTTGGTGAGGCGGGGCGGGCCGAAGCGGGCGCGGGTCCAGGCGAACTCGTTGGCCCGCAGGGTCATGGCGCCGTGCGGGACCACCGGCATGGCGGTGAACAGCTCGACGCGGCGGTCGGCGCGGCGGCCCCCGGCGGCGACGGGGGCGGGTGTGAAGCGGCGGCGGGCGGTGGCCGAGACGGGGGCGTAGGCCAGTTCGCGGACCCGGCCGGGCAGTCCGCCGCCGCCGGCTCGGTGCCAGCGGACGAGGCGTTCGCCGCGGGCGGTCTGCGCCACGAACTCCATGGTGGCGGTGCCGTCGTCGACGACCACCAGCTCCTCGGCGCGCACCAGGGTGAGCAGGAGCTGGACGTAGCGCGAGAAGGGGTCGCCCACGACGACGGTGCGCGCGGCGCGCACGTCGCGCGCCAGCGCGGCCAGCGCCCTGAGCGGCGCGAGGCGGCTGCCGCGCGCCTCCTGCCAGCACACCTCGTGCCCCTCGTCCCGGGCCAGCGCGGCCATCCGGCGCAGTTGGCCGCGGGACATGGGGTCGGTGGGCGGCAGGACGACGATCCGTACGGCGGCGGCCGGCGCGGGATCCGTGACGGGAGCCGGGGCCGGGGCCGCCGCCGCGCGGGTCCGCTGCGGCGGGATCCCGTCCAGCGGGCGCGCGCCGGGCGCGGTGGCGCGTACGTGGGCCCACTCCAGCACGTTCAGGAGTTGGACCGGGCTCTCGACGAACGCCAGGGTGGGGGCGGAGGGGGTCACCACGTACTCCTTGTCGGGGGCGGGGCTGGTGCGTACGCGCCGGACCGGTGCGGCCCTCAGACGGCGGCCAGGTCGCCCCGCACGCGGCGGAGCTTCCTCATCGGGCCGAGCTCGGACTCGTAGACCCGCTTGACCCCGTCGCCGAGGGCGGTCTCGATGGTGCGGATGTCGCGGACGAGGCGGGTGAGGCCGCCGGGCTCGACGGAGGCGGCCTGGTCGGAGCCCCACATGGCGCGGTCGAGGGTGATGTGCCGCTCGACGAAGGCGGCGCCGAGGGCGACGGCGGCCAGGGTGGTCTGGAGGCCCGTCTCGTGGCCGGAGTAGCCGATGGGGACGTTGGGGTACTCCTCGCGCAGGGTGTCGATGACGCGGAGGTTCAGCTCCTCGGCCTTCGCCGGGTACGTGGACGTGGCGTGGCAGAGGAGGATGCTGGCGCTGCCGAGCACCTCCACGGCGTGGCGGATCTGCTGCGGGGTGGACATGCCGGTGGAGAGGACCACGGTGCGGCCGGTGGCGCGCAGGGCGCGCAGCAGGTCGTCGTCGGTGAGGCAGGCGGAGGCCACCTTGTGGGCGGGGACGTCGAACTTCTCCAGGAAGGCGACGGCCTCGGTGTCCCAGGGGGAGGCGAACCAGTCGATGCCGCGCCGGGCGCAGTGCTCGTCGATGGCGCGGTACTCCTCCTCGCCGAACTCGACGCGGTGGCGGTAGTCGATGTAGGTCATCCGGCCCCAGGGGGTGTCGCGTTCGATGTCCCACTGGTCGCGCGGGGTGCAGATCTCGGGGGTGCGCTTCTGGAACTTGACGGCGTCGCAGCCGGCTTCGGCGGCGGCGTCGATGAGCGCGAAGGCGTTGCCGAGGTCGCCGTTGTGGTTGATGCCGATCTCGCCGACGACGTAGACGGGGCGGCCGGGGCCGGCGGTGCGGGCGCCGAGGGTGCGCAGGCGGGGGTCGGGCAGGGCGGGGCCGGGCTGGGAGCTCATGGCGGGGAAGGTCCTCCGGGACGGGGGCGTACGGGGCTGGGGTGCGGGGGACGCGGCCGGTGCGGCGGTACGGGGCCGCGCCGTACGGGCCGCGGGGCGCGGGTCGAGCAGCGGTGCGAGGAGGCGGGCGCGGGCCAGGTCGTGCGGGTCGTCGATCTCCAGGACCCGGGCGGGGTCGGTGGCGACGGGGAGGATGCGGCCGAAGAAGCGGTGGCGGGCGGTGCGGAAGCCGGCGGCGTCCATGGCGTAGGCGGCGCCGGTCTCCAGCAGGTCCTGCGGGCGGTCCTGGCGGCGGGGGCGGTGCGCGGGGTCGTGGTTGACGCCGGTGCCGGAGCCGTCGGGGGCGGCGCGCCAGAGGAAGCCGTGGGAGGGGGCGACGGCCAGGGCGGAGTCCGCCTCGCCGGAGGCGACGGCGACGGCCACGGACTCGACGTCGGAGGTGGCGAGGAAGGGGCTGGTGCACTGGACGAGGAGGACCACGTCCACGGTGAGGGAGTGCAGTTCCTCGAAGGAGGCGAGCGCGTGCAGGACGGCCGCCTCGCTGGTGGCGGTGTCGCCGGAGAGGGCGGTGGGGCGGGTGATGACATCGGCCCCGGCGGCGCGGGCGGCGGCGGCGATCTCCGCGGAGTCGGTGGAGACCACCACGTCGGTGACGGTGGGCGCGGCGCGGCAGGCGGCGACGGCGCGGGCGACGAGCGGGGTCCCGGCGACCTCGGCGAGGTTCTTGCCGGGGACCCCCTTGGAGCCCCCGCGGGCGGGGATGACGGCGAGGACCCTCACAGCTCCCCCAGCCTGCGGATCACCGGCGCGACCCGCTGCACGCCGTGCCGGTACGCGCCGCGCGCGGCCTCCCGCAGATGCCCGCGCAGCCGGCGCCGCAGCCGGGACTCCCCCGCCTCGGGCCGCGCGGCCCCGGCCAGCGGGGTGCCGTCGGGGGCGAGCCGGTGCCGGGCGAGGATCCCGGGGAGGTATCCGGGGGCGGTGGTGGGCGTGTAGTAGGGCGCGGGCGAGGGCAGCCGTGCGGCGGCGAGCAGCCCGCCGACCCGGGCCCGGGCCAGCGCGTAGGGGTCGTACGAGGCGCGCTCGTCCGCGGCGGGCCCGGTCTGCGGGCCCGGCCGGACCCCGTGGGCGGCCAGCCAGCGGGGGTCGGCCCGGGGGATGTGGCCGCTGTCGAGCTGGTCCCATGAGGCCAGGCAGCCCGAGCCCAGGAAGTGGTGGTTTCCCAGGGCCTCGCGGATGCCGAGGTCGGTGAGGACCGCCGTCGGGACGGACCGGTGCAGGGATTCCAGGGCGGCCGTGGAGGAGACGGTGACCAGCAGGCCGGTGCCGTCCAGGACCTCGCCCATGTTCCCGTACACCAGGCGGCAGTTGGGCGGCAGCCCGCCCGGGATCCGCTGCGCGAGCCGCTGGTAGGGCTGCTCCTCCAGGTGCGTGGTGTGCTCCCCGGGCTTGCTGCGCAGCTTGATCAGCACCTCGCGGTCCGGGTGCCTGCGGGCGTGCCCGGCGGCGCGTTCCAGCAGGTAGGCGCGGTCGGCGCGGCTGTCGGGTACGGAGGGCTGCACGGCGAAGACCACCCTGCGGGCCCGGTCCCCGCCGGGCGCGTCGGGCTCGTACGCCGTCCCGCCGAGGAAGGGCAGCGCCGTCTCCGTGACGGCTCCGGCGTCCGCGCCGACGCCCTCGTAGACCGCGCGGAACCGCTCCGCGTCGTGGCGGGAGTTGGCGAGTACGAGGTCCGCGCCGTGCCGCAGCAGCAGCCCGTCGGCGAGCTTCTCGTACACGACGCCCACATATCCGGTGACGAGTACGGGCCTGCGCGCCGGGGCGGGCCACAGGGCGCGGGCGCCGTGCAGCACGGCCTGGACGGCGCCGCCGACGAGGGCGAGCACGACCACGTCGTACCGCTCGCGCTCCAGCTCCGCGAGGAAGCCGGCGCAGGTCACCTCGGTGAGCCGCTCGGCGCGCACCCCCACCTCGCCGAGCTGGCGCGCGGTCGGGGTGGCGCGGCCGCGCAGCAGGTATCCGCTGAGCTGGTGGTCGGGCACGAGGCGGCGGGCGGTGAGTGCCCCCCATTTCCATCGCGTGTCGGAATCGGCGAGTACGGCGACGCGTTTGCGTTCTGGCACGCGGCAGAAGCTATTCCGTGATTTCGGTGATCGGCCCAACGAGCGCACAACAGCCGGTTAACAACGCGTCGACGAAATGCGAAAGCGCACGGGTTAACCCGTCCGACCGGCGCCGTTCACACGGAATACGCATCGGGGCCACGGTGAATGCCGGGGGGCGTCCTAATGTCTCGCGGGTGCCCAAGCTCTCTGTTGTCGTGCCGTTCTACAACGTGCGCACCTACGCGCCGGACGCCCTGAGAAGTCTCGGACTGAACGCCCGGGACGATTTCGAGTTCCTGCTCGTCGACGACTGCTCGACGGACGGGACCTCCGGCCTGCTGGAACGGGCGGCGCGCGAGCTGCCGGGGGCGGTGCTCCTGCGGCACGAGCGCAACGGCGGTCTGGCCACCGCGCGGAACACCGGACTGGACGCGGCGCGCGGCGAATACCTGGCCTTCCTCGACGGCGACGACTGGCTGGCCCCCGGCCACCTGTCCCGGACGCTGGCCGCCATAGAGGCCCTGAGCTGCGATTTCGTCCGTACGGACCATGTGAGCTGCACCGGCCGGACGCGGAGCGTGCAGCGGGTCCCCTTCGGCCCCGAGGCGGTCGTGGCCGATCCGCGCACGGCGATCCTGCCCGCCGACCGGGCCACCTCGGTGGACTATCCGTACGCCTGGGCGGGCATGTACCACCGGCGGCTGCTGGAGCGCGGGCTGCTGCACTTCACCGACGGGCTGCGGACGGCGGAGGACCGGCCGTGGATCTGGCGGCTGCACCGGGAGGCGGCCTCGTTCGCGGCGGTCGGACTGCCCGGGGTCTTCTACCGGCGCGGTGTCGCGACCTCCTTGACGCAGATCGGCGACGAACGGCAGCTCGATTTCATCCGGGCATTCGACCAGGTGCTCGCCGAAGTGATCACCGACCGCGATTCCGCACTGCTCCTCCCGAAATCCGTACGGACGTACTGCGCGATTATCGCGCACCATTTCGGCTCCCTCGAAAGGTTCGAACCGGCCGTGGCCAGGAAACTCCGTTCGATGAGCACGGCCGCACTCGGCCGGATGCCCCAGGACGTGCTCGACCGGGTCCTGGACACGATGGACGCCGACCGCGCCGCCCTGCTGCGCCGGCTGCGCCCCGGCCGCCGGCTCCCCTCGGGGGCGGCCACCCGATGACCACGCAGATCTTCCTGGCCTCCACCCTCTACGGCGCCGCCACCCTCGCGGCGGCCGTGGACGCGGGCCGCTTCCCGCCCGCCGGCCGCCGGATCCTGCTGACCAGCAATCACGCGGTCACCGCCGAGGTCACGCCGGGGATCACCGACATGCCGGGCTTCGCGGCCCTGCGGACGCGCTTCGACGAGGTCCTGGACTGGAACGCCGTCATCGCCCCGCAGCATCCGAGCACCTGGGCCCCGCGCGCCGAGGACATCACCCTCTGGGAGCGGCAGCTGCGCTCCCTGTGGGGGCTCGGCGACGACCGGATCGAGCTGGTCGTGGAATCCCTCCAGGTGCCGCCGGCGCAGAGCCTGTGCCGGGTCTTCCCGGGCGCGGCCGTCGACGTGTACGCGGACGGGCTGATGAGCTACGGGCCCACCCGCTTCCGGCTCGACCCGCAGCTCGGGATGCGGGTGCGGCGGGTGCTCCACCTGGATCTGCTGCCCGGCCTGGAGCCGCTGCTGCTCAGCGAGTTCGGGGCGCGGGTGGAGGTCGTACCGGCGGAGGACTTCCTCAAGGTGCTCGCCGAACTGCCGCCGCCCGGCGCGGAACTGGACGGCGTCGGGGACTCCCCCGCCCTGCTGCTCGGCCAGTACCTGTCGGCGCTCGACCTGATGACGGCGGACGAGGAGGAGGAGCTGCACGCCGCGATGGTCCGGGGCGCCTGCGCGCTCGGCCACCGGGAGCTGGTCTTCAAACCCCATCCGAACGCCCCGGCCGCCCACTCCCGCCGGGCCGTCGAGGAGGCCCGGCGGCTCGGTGCCCGGCTCACCGTGACGAGCACCCCGGCGCTGGCCGAGACCCTGTACGCGCGGCTGCGCCCGGCCCTGGTCGCCGGCTGCTTCTCCACCGGGCTGCTGACCGCCGCCACGCTGTACGGGCTGCCGGTGGCGCGGACCGGCACCGAGGGCGTGCTGGCCCGGCTGACGCCCTACCCGAACAGCAACCGGGTGCCGCTGGTGCTGGTGGACGCCCTGCTGCCCGACCTGGCCGACGCGGAGGCGGTGCGCGGCTGGACCCCGCCCTCGCCGGAGCGGGTGCGGGCGGAGGCGGCCGGGCTGCTCACCGCCGTCGGCTTCACCATGCAGCCGCAGATCCTGGCCGCGCGCCGGGCCTCCGCCGAGGCATGGCTGGCCGCGCACCTGACCCCGCGCACCTGGCGGTACTTCACCCGGCGCAGGCTGACCTCGCTGGGCCTGCCCGGCGGCATCCCGGCCCGGCTGTCCTTCCTGCCGCGCAGCAGGACGGCCCGGCGGGTGGCCCGTAGGCTGCGCCGGGTCCTCGGCTGACGGCGGGGTGCCGGGCGTCGGCCGGGTCCGGCTGACGGCCAGGTCCGGCTGACGCCCGGGTCCGGCCGACGCCTCAGCTGACGGCGAGCTTGGCGGCGAAGCCCAGGAAGAGCACCCCGGCCGCCGAAGTGGCCCCGGCCGAGAGCCGCTTGCGGCGGCGGAACGCCTCCGACAGGCGGGTGCCGCCGAAGATCAGCAGGGTGAGGTAGAGGAAGCTGCCCGTCTGCAGCAGCCCGCCGAGCAGCAGGAACGACAGCGCGGGATAGGCGTAGGACGGGTCCACGAACTGCACGAAGAAGGACATCAGGAAGAGGATGGCCTTCGGGTTGAGCAGGCTGATCAGCAGCGCCCTGCGGTACGGACGCTCGCTCCCGGCGGCCTCGGCGGGGGCGGCCTCAGCCGCCTCGTCCCGCTGGCGGCGGGTGCGCCACAGCGCCCACGCGCCGCGCATCATGCCGACGGCGAGCCAGGCGAGGTAGCCCGCGCCGAGGAACTTGACCACGGTGAACACCAGCGGGCTGGCCCGGAGCAGCGCCCCGGCGCCCACGGCGGTGAGGGCCATCAGCACGGCGTCGCCGGTGAACACCCCGGCGGCGGCCTTGTAGCCCGTACGCACGCCTCGGCGGGCGGCGACGGACAGCACGTAGAGCGAGTTCGGTCCCGGCAACAGAATGATCAGGACGAGGCCGGCCAGATAGGTCGGCAGATCGATGACACCCAGCATGCGCAGGAGTGTCGCATGGGTACGCACCTGTCGCGCCAGTGTGTTTCACGATGTGGAAGCCGAGGGGTCCGCCGAGGGGTCCGCCGCCGTACCCGACCCCCGTGAAGCCACCGGCCGCGGGGCTGATACAACCTTCCCCGCACACCGCTGCGTCAGCCCGCGGACGACCGCTGGTCACAATGGCGCAACATCCGGGGACCCAGCGCAACTGTCCCGGCACGCGGAGCATCACCTAGATACACGACGTAGAGACCCGGGGGGACTGCAATGCAGCGCCAGAGATTCATAATCCGCACGATCGGGGTGGCCACCGCCGTCGCGCTCGCCGCGACCGCCTGCGGGCCGCAGAAGTCGGAGTCCTCGGGCTCCACTTCCGCGTCGCCGTCGGCGTCCACGGCGGGTGCCACCCCCGAAACCTCCGCCTCCACCGACGACAAGCCCTCCGGTTCCCCGTCGGCCTCGGCCTCGGCCTCCGCCTCCGCCTCCGCCTCCGCTTCCGCCTCGGCCTCGCCTTCCCCCTCGGTGAAGCAGATCATGGCCAACGGCGACGAGAGCGAGCAGGTGCGCGAGCTCCAGGCCCGGCTCAAGCAGCTCAAGCTGATGAGCGTCGCGCCGACCGGTTTCTACGGCTCGAAGACGACCGCCGCGGTGAAGACCTTCCAGTCGAAGAACGGCCTGACCGCGACCGGCGGCGTCGACGACCCCACCTGGAAGAAGATCCAGAGCTCCAGCAAGAAGCCCACCGCCGAGGAGCTGCGCCCGCCGACCGTCAACGAGGTCGACGCCCCGGACCCGCGCTGTATGACGGGCCGTGTCATGTGCATCAGCAAGGAGAGCCGCACCCTCGCCTGGATGATCGACGGCAAGGTCGTCTCCACGATGGACGTGCGCTTCGGCTCGGAGAACACCCCCACCCGCGAGGGCGTGTTCAACGTGGGCTGGAAGGCCAAGGACTGGACCTCGACGATCTACCACACGCCGATGCCGTACGCGATGTTCTTCAGTGGCGGCCAGGCGGTGCACTACTCGGCCGACTTCGCGGCCCGCGGCTACAACGGCGCCTCGCACGGCTGCGTGAACGTCCGCGACAAGGGCAAGCTGTCCGCCCTCTTCGACCAGGTGCAGGTCGGGGACAAGGTCGTCGTCTACTGGTGAGCCCGGTGCAGGACGCGAACATGACGGTGGGCCGCCCGGAAGGGCGGCCCTTTGTCGTTCGGTGGCCCGGCGGGCGTGTACGCCTTGTACGGCGTGCACGGCGGGCCGGGAAGTAGAGGGCGCGGGCAGGGCCGGGGGAACGTGCCCCGCCCGCGCCGGTTGCGCAGAGCCCAGAGGTACGGGGGGAACCCCGGCTCATGCGCGGCCGATGACCAGTCGGCTCGATATGTACTGCGCCACCGCTTCGAAAAGTGTTACAGCCAGCTCAGCGGATGAATGAGCGCATACGCCGGCACACGGTCAGCGGCCGCCGCGCAGGGCCGGGGCGCCCATCGGGGCCGCCGGTTCCAGGGTCGCGGAGCGGAGGGTTCCGCCCAGCGGGGAGTCGCGCCGCTTCGGGCCCCCGGTGTCGCCGCCCAGGACCGAGGCGCAGTAGGCGGGGATCCGGGTGACGCCGTCGGCCAGGCGGGTCAGCCGCTCGCGGCGGTCGTTGTCGAGCCGGTTCTTCCGGTAGTCCTCGCACAGGTCGGTTTTCAGCCTGCCCTCCAGCTCGCGCTGGCGGTCGCGGTTGCCGCCGCCCCCGGTGGCCGGGGTCTCGCGGCCGCCGTCCTGGCCGCCCACGGTGCTCGGCTCCTCCCGACTGTCCTTGCCCGCGCTGCCGGTGCCGCCCGTCGTGGTGGAACCGGAGGTGGAGCCGCCGACGGTGCCGAAGCCGGGGGTCGCGCGCGTGGTCTCCTCCGGCGGGCGCGGGGGCTCGCTGGGGACCGGCGGGATCGAGCCATCCGGTACGGGGGTGGGCCGCAGCTTCGGGGTGAGGGTGGGCGTTCCGCTCCGGGTGTCCGTGAACGGGTGCTCCTCGGCGCTGACGGACAGCGCGGGGGCGGGTCCCGCGGCGGTACGGCGGCCCCCGTCGAGCAGCCCCGCACCGGCCGCGGCGGCCAGTCCGCCGGCGGCGACGCTCGCCAGGGCGGCGGCCAGGCCGAAGCTCACGGTCCGGCCGCGCCGGCGTACGGGTACGGAAGCGGACGCGGCGGCGGGGCGGCCGAGGTCGACCAGGGGTTCATGGGCTCCGCGCCCCGCGCTCCGGGCCGCGCCGTCCTGCGGCGTGGCGCCGCGGGCGGCACGGAAGGCGGCCACCGCCGCCTCCTCGCCGGGCAGCGGCGCGCCCGCGGGCGGCGGCCCGCCCACGGCGGCCAGGGCGTCCAGGGCCGCGCGCAGCCGGGCAGCCTCGCCCCGCGCGTCGGCGGCCGGCCCCACAGGTTCCGCCGGCCCGCCGCGCAGCAATGCGTCCGCCGCGGCCTTGTCCAGCCACCTGTCGCGCTCGTCGGCCATCACATGTCCTTCTGCGTCCGCCAACGTGAATGCGTCACACCGGTTTTCTCCACGAAGCCCCCGACCCGGCCGCGCTGGGCGGGTACGGCGTCGAGATCCCTCCCGGCCCTGCCGTCCCACACACGGCCCTCGGCATTATGGCCGACGGGCTCGACCGGCCCGGAGCCGGTGTCCGCGCCCGGTCCGGAGGCGCCCTCCAGTGCCTGCGCGGCCAGCAGTTCGGCGAGCTTCTTGAGGCCGCGGTGCGCGGCGGTGCGGACGGCTCCGGGCCGCTTGCCCAGGGTCTCGGCCGCGCTCTTGGCGTCGAGCCCGACGACGACCCGCAGTACGACGGCCTCGGCCTGGTCCTGCGGGAGCTGGGCGATGAGCGCCATGGTCCGCCCGGTGTCCAGGGATTCCATGGCGGCTCCGGCGGTGTCGCATTCGGCGGCCCAGCCGGTCAGCTCGGTGTCGTCGCCGCCGATGGCGGGGCGGCGGCCGCGCATGCGGATGTGGTCGAGGGCCCGGTTGCGGGCGATCCGGGCGGCCCAGCCGCGGAAGCGGTCGGCGTCGCCGGTGAAGGAGTCGAGGTCGCGGGCGATCTGCAGCCATGCCTCGGAGGTCACGTCCTCGGCGTCGCCGTCCCCGACGAGCGTGCGTACGTAACCGAGCAGGCGTGGGTGCACGGCGCGGTACACAGCACGGAACGCGTTCTCGTCGCCGTCCTGTGCCGCGAGCACCGCGGTGGTCAGCTCCGCGTCGTCCCCCAGCAAAGTCCCCAACCCGTTCACTGTCCCTGTACGTGTGGCGCAAATCAGCACGTTACGGCGTTCCGGCACCTCTCGTCCACGAGTGATACAACGTGCAACCAATCCTGCGCGGAGCGAGGTGTGACACAAAACGCACCCCCGGCGCTGACAGGGATACGGGCTTGTCGCACGAGCCCGTGACGGACGGCGACCGGGGCCTCTCCTGTGGGGGGTGGCGGCCTCGGTCGCCCTCCCCTCGTCCGGGCATTCCACCATGCCCGCCCCGCGCGTTCACATCATCCTTTCGGTCTCACTTCCGAGTGAAATTCCGGCATGGGCACGGCGCGCCCCCGCCCCCGCTCGGTAGCGTGGCGGCATACCCGCGTCGCGTCCTGAGGAGCACTCCGCTGTCCAGCCACCTTCCGGCACAGGCCGTCGGCGGTATTTCCCGGGCCGGGGGCGGCTCCCGTGGGGGCGGCGGCCTGGTGCGGTTCAACGCGCTCACCGACGCCGAGGCGCGCGAGGTGCTGCTGGTCTGCTGCGGGAGCCGGCGGTGGGCGCAGCGGGTGGCCGCGCACCGGCCCTACCCCGATGCCGGGGCCCTGCTGGCCGCCGCCGACGAGGCGTCGTACGACCTGTCGCAGGCCGATCTGAGCGAGGCGCTGGCCGCCGAGCGCTCGGCGGAGCTGGACCACGGGGCGCCCTACGCCGCGCTGCTGGCGCTCGGCGCCGCCCGCGCGGAGTACGAGCGCAAGTTCGGGCACGCCTTCGTGGTCTTCCTCGGCGGTCACCCCCCGGAGGAGCAGGCGGACCAGCTGCTGGCCGCCATCCGGCGGCGGATGGGGCACGAGGTGGACGAGGAGCGGTCGATCTCCGCGGACGAGCTGCGGCGGGTCGCCCAGGCGCGGCTGCTGGACCTGACACGCCGACTCGCCGCGCCGGCCGGGGCTACCGCGGCCGAAATCGGGCGATTCGCCCCTGTGGGATAGCCCGTACGTGGCTGTTTGATCACACCGCCGGACCCCGCGCGAGGGAACCGACAAGTCGTCGCTACGATGTCCGGGGCCGGTGGACCGTACCCGGCCGGGCCCGACCGACAAAGAAGCCGGCTGGCCCCCGCCCCGCTTCCGGAGGGTTTTCCGTGCCGGCTGGAACGTTGTACCGCGGCCGGGAAGGAATGTGGTCCTGGGTGGCTCATCGAGTCACCGGCGTCCTCATCTTCTTCTTCCTGTTCGTACACGTCCTCGACACCGCTCTCGTCCGCGTCTCCCCCGAGGCGTACGACGATGTCGTGGCTACCTACAAGACTCCGATCGTCGCGCTGCTGGAGTACGGCCTCGTGGCCGCCATCCTCTTCCACGCGCTCAACGGTCTCCGTGTCATCGCCGTGGACTTCTGGTCCAAGGGCCCGCGCTACCAGAAGCAGATGCTCTGGACCGTCGTGGGCATCTGGGTCGTGCTGATGGTCGGGGCCCTGTACCCCGTGCTCGGCCACGCAGCCGCTGAACTGTTCGGGAAGTGACGCGCATGTCCTCTGACACTTCTTCTGCCAAGGCCATCGGCGACGTGGAGGGCGTGAGCCTCTACGACACCGACAACCCGGCGCCGTACATCGAGGCCCCGCGCAAGCGCACGGGCAAGACCCCGCGCTCGACCCGCGGCAACTTCGAGATGGTCGCGTGGCTCTTCATGCGCCTCTCGGGCATCGTGCTCGTCGTCCTCGTCATCGGCCACCTGGTGATCCAGCTGGTCCTCGACGGCGGCGTCTCCAAGATCGGCTTCGCCTTCGTGGCCGGCCGCTGGGCCTCCCCGTTCTGGCAGGTCTGGGACCTGCTGATGCTGTGGCTGGCGATGCTGCACGGCGCGAACGGCCTGCGTACCGTCATCAACGACTACGCGGAGCGCGCCAACACGCGGCTGTGGCTGAAGGGCCTGCTCTACACCGCCACGGTGTTCACCATCCTTCTGGGCACGCTGGTGATCTTCACCTTCGACCCGAACATCCGCTAGGCAACGGGGCTGAGGCGAAACCAATGAAGATCCACAAGTACGACACCGTGATCGTCGGCGCCGGTGGCGCGGGCATGCGCGCCGCCATCGAGGCGACGAAGCGCAGCCGTACCGCCGTCCTGACGAAGCTGTACCCCACCCGCTCCCACACGGGCGCCGCGCAGGGCGGCATGGCCGCCGCGCTGGCGAACGTGGAGGAGGACAACTGGGAGTGGCACACCTTCGACACGGTCAAGGGCGGTGACTACCTGGTCGACCAGGACGCCGCCGAGATCCTGGCGAAGGAGGCCATCGACGCCGTCCTCGACCTGGAGAAGATGGGCCTGCCGTTCAACCGCACCCCGGACGGCACCATCGACCAGCGCCGCTTCGGCGGCCACTCGCGCAACCACGGCGAGGCCCCGGTGCGCCGGTCCTGCTACGCCGCGGACCGCACCGGTCACATGATCCTCCAGACGCTGTACCAGAACTGCGTCAAGGAGGGCGTGGAGTTCTTCAACGAGTTCTACGTCCTGGACCAGCTCCTCGTCGAGGAGGACGGCGTCACGAAGTCGGCCGGTGTGGTCGCGTACGAGCTCGCCACCGGCGAGATCCACGTGTTCCAGGCCAAGTCCGTCATCTACGCCTCCGGCGGCACCGGCAAGTTCTTCAAGGTGACCTCCAACGCGCACACCCTCACGGGTGACGGCCAGGCGGCCTGCTACCGCCGCGGCCTGCCGCTGGAGGACATGGAGTTCTTCCAGTTCCACCCGACGGGCATCTGGCGCATGGGCATCCTGCTGACGGAGGGCGCCCGCGGTGAGGGCGGCATCCTGCGCAACAAGGACGGCGAGCGCTTCATGGAGAAGTACGCGCCGGTCATGAAGGACCTCGCGTCCCGTGACGTCGTCTCGCGCTCCATCTACACCGAGATCCGCGAGGGCCGCGGCTGCGGTCCGGCCGGTGACCACGTGTACCTGGACCTGACCCACCTGCCGCCGGAGCAGCTGGACGCGAAGCTCCCGGACATCACCGAGTTCGCGCGCACCTACCTGGGCATCGAGCCGTACACGGACCCGATCCCGATCCAGCCCACCGCGCACTACGCCATGGGCGGCATCCCGACCAACGTCGAGGGTGAGGTCCTCCGCGACAACACCACCGTCGTCCCCGGCCTGTACGCGGCCGGTGAGGTCGCGTGCGTGTCGGTGCACGGCGCCAACCGCCTGGGCACCAACTCGCTGCTGGACATCAACGTCTTCGGCAAGCGCTCGGGCATCGCCGCCGCGGAGTACGCCCACAGCCACGGCTTCGTCGAGCTGCCGGAGAACCCGGGCGCGCTCGTCGAGGAGCAGGTCGAGCGCCTGCGCAACTCCACGGGCCACGAGCGGGTCGCCGACCTGCGTCTGGAGCTCCAGGAGACGATGGACGCGAACGTGATGGTGTTCCGTACGGAGCAGACCATCAAGACCGCGGTCGAGAAGATCGCGGAGCTGCGCGAGCGCTACAAGAACGTGTCCGTCCAGGACAAGGGCAAGCGCTTCAACACGGACCTGCTGGAGGCCATCGAGCTGGGCAACCTGCTCGACCTGGCCGAGGTCATGGCCGTGTCCGCGCTGGCGCGCAAGGAGTCCCGCGGTGGTCACTACCGCGAGGACTACCCGAACCGCGACGACGTCAACTTCATGCGCCACACCATGGCGTACCGCGAGGTCGGGGCCGACGGCTCGGACTCGGTCCGGCTCGACTACAAGCCGGTCGTCACGACCCGCTACCAGCCGATGGAGCGTAAGTACTGATGGCAACCCCGACTCTGGACAAGATGGAGGCCGCGGCCGCGGCCTCGCCGTTCATCACGGTCACCTTCCGGATCCGCCGCTTCAACCCCGAGGTCTCCGACGAGTCCCAGTGGCAGGACTTCCAGGTCGAGATCGACCCGAAGGAGCGCGTGCTCGACGGTCTCCACAAGATCAAGTGGGACCTCGACGGCACGCTGACCTTCCGCCGCTCGTGCGCGCACGGCATCTGCGGCTCCGACGCGATGCGGATCAACGGCAAGAACAGGCTCGCCTGCAAGACGCTGATCAAGGACATCAACCCGGAGAAGCCGATCACCGTCGAGGCCATCAAGGGCCTCACGGTGATGAAGGACCTCGTGGTCGACATGGAGCCCTTCTTCCAGGCGTACCGCGACGTCATGCCGTTCCTCGTCACCAAGGGCAACGAGCCGACGCGCGAGCGCCTGCAGTCCGCCGAGGACCGCGAGCGCTTCGACGACACCACCAAGTGCATCCTGTGCGCCGCGTGCACCTCCTCGTGCCCGGTGTTCTGGAACGACGGCCAGTACTTCGGCCCGGCGGCGATCGTCAACGCGCACCGCTTCATCTTCGACTCGCGTGACGAGGCCGGCGAGCAGCGGCTGGAGATCCTGAACGACAAGGACGGCGTGTGGCGCTGCCGCACGACCTTCAACTGCACCGACGCGTGCCCGCGCGGCATCGAGGTCACGAAGGCGATCCAGGAAGTCAAGCGCGCGCTGATCACGCGCCGCTTCTGACCTCCCGGTCCGTCCGCGTACGAGGGCCCCGCACCCCGGTTCACCCCGGGGGCGGGGCCCTCGGCCGTGCGCGGGCCCGGTCAGCGGCGCAGCTGGCCGGTGATCGCCGGATCGGTGATCTCGGTGTCCCGCGCGAGGAGCATCGCCTTGGAGAGGATGACGGCGAGGGTGCGGTCCCCCTCGAAGGGCAGGTATCCCGGCGCGGCCCCGACGGCGGTGTCCGAGGGTCCGGGCACGATGCACAGGTACTGGTCGTCCGGGGACATCAGGATGTTCCCCGAGCCCAGGTGGATCCGGTAGTCGCGCAGGTCTCCGCGCACGTGCAGGAAGCGGCCCTCGACCCGGCAACGGTCCGCTATGGCCAGGCGGGGCACCAGCCGCTCCAGCAGGGCCCGCCGGGTCTCGGCGCTCCGGCCCAGCTCTCCGAAGCCGTACGTGTGCCAGTACGCGCGGAAGCTGCCGCCGGGGCCGCCGTCGTACCAGGTGGGGTCGTTGCCGATGCTGGCGACGCCGACGAACAGGTCGACGTCGCGCAGCACCTCGCTGAGCACGAGCTCCGGTATCCGGTCCAGCCGCAGCGGCCGGGCGCGGCGGCCCCGGTGCGGCCACATCGTGTACCGGCCGCCGTAGGTGCTCGCGTGGTTCGGCGGGGCGTCGGCCGGATAGAAGCGGACCTGGTCGGTGCGCAGCCGCAGGTACGTCCCCGTGTCGTTGATGTCGGTGCCGTGCTCGTGGCCCTCGCCCTGCACCCAGTACTCGGCGCGCAGCCCCCACTGCGGCAGCTCGCGCACGGCGGGCGGCGCGGAGTCGTCCACGCGCAGGCGCAGCCGGTCCTGCCAGCCGCGGGCGGCGGCCAGCGCGTGGAACTGGTGCTGGCGCAGGATGTGCGCGGCGAAGCGGTTCGAGTACCGCTTGGTGCGGCGCTCGGCGTCGGTGAGCAGGTAGATCTCGCGGTGGGCCTGTTTGAAGGGCTGGGTCACGCCGTACCGCTCCAGCCGCTCGCGCCAGGCGAGGATCTCGGCGGTCTCCCGCCCGGCCGGGTGCCACAGCTCGACGGTGCCGCCGCCGGCCAGGGGCGCGCCGTCGAGGGTGCGCAGGGCGCCCTCGGTGAAGGCGGCGGGCGTGCCGTCCACGGTCCAGATCAGCCGGCGGGCCAGGGTGCCCACCACGGGGTGGTCGAGGTACCGCGCGCGCCACGGGCCGTACGTCCAGCGGCGGCGGGCCAGGAAGAGCCGGTCCAGCCGCTCGGACTGCGCGGAGAGGGATCTGTCGATGTCCTTGACCAGGCCCTTGAGCCCGGCCAGCTCCTCGGGGTGCTCCCGGCGGACGGCGGCGGGCACGCCCCGGACGGGCCGGCCGCGGGCGTCGCGCCAGGACAGCACGGCCCGGGGCCCGCGCACCTCCAGCGCCGCGGCGGCCTCCCCGAGGCGGTAGGCGGCCCGGCCCACCTCCGTCAGCCCGTGGGCGGGCACGGCCAGTTCCCCGATCTCCTCCCGGCCGGTCCCGAGGGCGGCGGCGCGGTCCTCCAGCGCGCTGTCGACGAGCCTGCGGGTGCCCTTGTACGTCACCCGGGTGGCCAGCCGGGCCAGTTCGGCGAGGGCGGCCTCGCCCTCCGTGCGGGCCAGCGCGCCCACGGCGGCGTTGGCCACCTTGGGGCTGCGCGGCCCGAGCCCGGCGGCCTTGCGCAGCGAGGTCTCCACCAGGGCGCCGAGCGCGCGGGCCGTGCCGGGACGGGGCGGGAGGAGCGGCAGCAGCCACAGGAGGCCGCGCAGGGCGTTGGCGTTGTACGGGTCGAAGGCGGCGTTCACGTCCGCCTCGTAGGTCTCGCGGTGCAGTGCGTGGGTACGGGGCCTGCCGACGAGCGCGAACCAGCCCAGGACGGCGGTGTGCACCTCCTCGGCCCCGAGGCCGTCCACGAGCCTCCGGGCCGTCCTCTCCCAGGTCGCGGACGGCTTCGCGGTCCGGGCGGTCACCGCGTGCGCGAGCAGGCCGTGCCAGCGCGGGTCCGCCATGGCCCGCTCCGCCCATTCCTCGCCGGTGTTGAGCACGGGCTCGGTGAACTGCCGTACGAAGGCCCGCAGACCGGGGTCGTCGAGCAGCAGGGCGCTGCGCCGGAGCGTGGCGACGACGGGCGCGGACAGGGTCCGGCCCTCGGCCACCTCGGCCCGGCACAGGACGTCCCGGCGGTCTCCTGCCCACAGGCTGTGGCTGCGGGCGAGGTCCGCGACGTGGGCGGCGCGCTCCTCGGGCAGGGGCAGCGCGCCGAGGCCCTGGCCGACGTGGGCGATGAGGAACAGCAGGGTCCCGCGCACGGGCGCGGGGTCGCTCCCGTGCCGGTGGCGGCCGGCGAGGGCGTCGACGAGCCGGCGGCGCTCCTCGTCGGGGCGCGCCCGCGCGCGGTCGAGGTGGCGCGTGAGCTCGGCGTCGTAGAAGGGCAGGGTGGTGGCCTGGTGCAGCAGCTGGTCGGCCATGCGCCCGTGGTCGTGGGTCATCAGCCGCCCACCAGGGGAACGAGCGTGAGGAAGGTGACCTCGGTGTCCGCCCGGAGGTCGATCTCCTCGTCCAGGCCGGTGATCTGCCGGTCCCCCACCAGCACCAGGAAGCCGTTGCGGGCGAAGGCGCGGAGCGCCAGCGCGGTCTGCTTCTCCGGGTCGACGCTGCGCGGGCCGCGCAGCGCCCAGCCGTTGAGGACGGCCTCGGCGCCCTCCGGCCGCACCAGCCCCCGGAAGACCTCGGGCCGGCGCGCGTGGAACTCCGCGACCTCCTGGAACACCCGGCGCCGGATCAGCTCGCGCAGCGCGAGCCGTTCCTCGGGCAGGTCGAGCACGGGGCCGTCACCGCGGCTCCCGGAGGTCGTCTCGTCGACGAAGGTCACCATGGCCATACTCCCGACGGTAGGGGCGCCCACTGACAACTGCCCCTGGCGGCGGCCGCTGTGGAAGGATCTGCGGCATGAGTGAGCAGCAGCCGAATCCGTACGCGCAGGGGCCCGGCGGGCAGGGCGGGCCGTCCTACGGGGGCGGGCAGGGCGGGCCGTCCTACGGGGCCGGGCAGGGTGACTACCGGTGGGGGCCCGGGGAGCCGAGTTACGGATACCCGCAGCCCTATCCGGCGGCTCCGGCCTACCAGCCGACCCTCGGCGGCGCGGGCCTGCCGGTGCCCGGCGGATATCCGGCCGCGCCGATGGGCGGCGCCGGGCTGTCGCTCGGGGACATCACCGTCGCGGGGGACCAGATCATCACCCCGTCGGGCACGATGCCGCTGCGGGGGGCGATCTGGAACGCGAGCGACTTCTCGCGCACCGAGGAGAAGATGCCGGCGCACGCGATCGTGCTCGCGATCGTCTTCTTCCTCTTCTGCCTGCTCGGGCTGCTCTTCCTCCTGATGAAGGAGAAGACCACCACCGGCTACATCCAGGTGACCGTCACCAGCGGCGGACGCCACCACTCCACGATGATCCCCGCGGTCGACCAGGGCACCTTCCACTGGGTGATGTCCCAGATCAACTACGCCCGCTCGCTGAGCGTCTGACCCTTCCTCCCCTGAGCGCCCGGGCCCCGGCCCGGGCGCTTTCGCATGCCCGCGAACCCCTTCCCCGCACGGCTTGAACTTGTTCAAAAAAGCTTCTAGAGTCATCGACGTCAGAGCATTTGAACACGTTCAAGGAGCTGAGGGCTATGGACCTCACCGTGGTCACGTATGTCGTCTACCTGCTCATCAGCATCGGGCTCACCGTCTGGGTGGCCCGTACGCTCAGCCGCAACGGCCGCGTCTTCATCGGCGACGTCCTGCACGGCAACGAGAAGCTCGCCGACGCCGTCAACCAGCTGCTGGTGGTCGGCTTCTACCTGGTGAACATCGGCTTCGTCACCCTCTACCTGCGGTCGAGCGAGGAGATCAGCAGCCCGCGCGAGCTCTTCGAGGCCCTGTCGGTCAAGCTCGGTGTCGTCCTGCTGGTCCTCGGGATCATGCACCTCGGCAATGTCTGGGCGCTGAACCGGATGCGCCGCCGCGGCCTCATGGAGCGCCAGCAGACCCCGCCCGTCGCCCCGCAGGGGTGGACCGCTCCCGCCGGGGTCTGAGCGGTGGCCCCCGCCACGGCGGCCGGACGGCCGGTCAAGCACCTGACCGTCCTCTACGACGCCCACTGCCCGCTGTGCGTGCACATCCGGCACTGGCTGCTGGCGCAGCGGTGGCTGGTCCCGCTCGCCCTGGTCCCCGCGGCCTCCTACGAGGCGCACCGGCGCTTCCCGCGGCTCGACCACGCCTCCACGCTCCGGGAGATCACCGTCGTCGGGGACTCGGGGCAGGTCTGGCAGGGTACGGACGCCTTCATCGTCTGCCTCTGGGCGCTGGCGGAGCACCGGCCGCGGGCCAACTGGCTGGCCACCCCGGCCGGCCGGCCCTTCGCCCGGGCCGCGATGTACACCGCCTCGGCCTGGCGGCAGGCGGTCCGCACGGACGGCTCCCCGGAGGGGGCCCCGGCCCTGGAAGGGGCTCCGGGCGGGGCTCCGGAAGGGGCCCCGGGACCGGCCTGTGACGACCACTGCCCGGCCCCCCGATAGGCTCGTGCACCGTGACTGATCAGAAGGCTCCCAAGAGCGAGCAGACCCGCACGCTCATCCTCGAAACCGCGCTCCGGCTGTTCCAGGAGCGCGGTTTCGACAAGACGACCATGCGGGCCATCGCCAAGGAGGCCGGTGTCTCGGTCGGCAACGCCTACTACTACTTCGCGTCGAAGGAACACCTGGTCCAGGGGTTCTACGACCGGATCGGCGCCGCCCACCAGGCAGCGGTCCGCCCCATCCTGGACCGCGAGACCGATCTGCAGAAGCGGCTCGCGGGCGTGCTGACGAGCTGGCTCGACATCGCGGCTCCCTACCACGAGTTCGCGTACCAGTTCTTCAAGAACGCCGCCGACCCGGAGAGCCCGCTCAGCCCCTTCTCGCAGGAGTCCGAGCCGGCCCGGCAGGCGGCGATCGACATCCACCGCGAGGTGCTGGCGGGCGCGAAGACGAAGGTGCCGGCCGAACTGGCCGACGTACTGCCGGAGCTGATGTGGCTCTCGCAGATGGGCCTGGTCCTGTACTGGGTCTTCGACCGCTCCCCGGACAGCGAGAAGACGCACCGGCTCGCCGAGCGCGGCGCGCAGCTCACCACCCGGGGCATCATCCTGGCCCGGTTCCGCGTGCTGCGGCCGCTGGTGCGCGAGGTGCACGAGCTGTTCGCGGACTTCCTGCCGGGCATGGCCCAGACGGCGGCCGCGAAGGGCCGCCGCCGGGCCTCGGACCCGGACCCGGATCCGGGTCCCGATCCGGACCGGGACCCCGAGCGGGACTAGCCGCAAGCAGGACGAGCGGCTACAGCCAGTCGAGTTCCCACAGCCGCCAGACGCCCGTGCCGTCGGACAGGTACTGCCCGCCGGTCACGGCGTCGCGGGACATCACGTAGTCCTTCTTCTGCCAGATCGGCAGCATCGGCACCTGCTGGGCGACCAGCTTCTGCAGATCGCGGAAGTCGCTCGCGGCGTCGGCCCGCTCCGAGTGGGACTGGGTACGGGTGATCAGCTCGTCCACGTGCTTGTCGGAGAAGCCGTTGTTCATCGAGGAGTCCGCGCCCACCAGCGGGGCGAGGAAGTTGTCCGCGTCCGGGAAGTCCGCGATCCAGCCGATGGTGTAGGCGTCGAACTCGCCCGCCGCGTAGCCCTTCTGGAAGTCGTTCCACTCCGGGACGGGCTTGAGCGTCACCTGGAAGAGGCCGCTGCCCTCCAGCTGCCGCTTGATCTCCTCCGCCTCGGGCATGTTCGCGCCGCGTACGTTCACCCCGAGCCTGAGCGGGACCGGGGTGCTGACCCCGCCCTCCTTGAGGATCTTCTTCGCGGCGGCCGCGCTGGGCGCCGGCCAGGCGTCGAAGAAGGGCGTGCTGTGGCCCGCGATGCCCGCCGGGACCAGCGAGTACAGCGGGGTGACCGTGCCCAGGTAGACATCGCTCGCCACCTTGCCCCGGTCCAGTACGGCGGCCACCGCCTGGCGGACCGGCGCCGGGGCGGCGGCCGAGCCGGGCCGGACGTTGAAGACGACGGAGCGGGTCTCGCTGCCGCCGGACGCCTGGTAACGGGTGTCCTGCATGCCCGGGTTGAGGTTCGCGAGCACCGAGGGCGGCATCTCCCGGTGGGCCACCTCGATCCGGCGGGCGCTCCACGCCTGGTCCAGGGCCGCGGAGTCCGCGAAGTACTTGACGGTGACGGGCGCGTGGGCCGGCTTGGCCTGCCCCTTGTACGAGGCGTTCGGCTTGAGCTCGGCGCTCGTATCGGCCTGGTACGCGGTCAGGGTGTACGGGCCGGAGCCGTCCACCGCGGGCTCCTCCCGCAGGGACTTCGCCGGGTACTTCTCCTTGTCGACGATCGAGGCCGCACCCGTGGCGAGCTTGAAGGGGAAGGTGGCGTCCCGGGCGGAGAGGTTGAAGGTGATCGTCCGGCCCTCGGCCCGCACCGATTCGAGGGTGTTGAACAGCGGCGCCGGACCCTGGTCGGAGTTGATCGCCTTGATCCGGTCGAAGGAGTGCTTGACGTCCTCGGCGGTGATCGCCCGCCCGCCGGAGAACTTCAGGTCCGGGCGCAGTTCACACCGGTACGTGGTGAGCTTCTGGCCGATGAAGCCGCAGGAGGCGGCGGCGTCCGGGACGGGCTCGTCGGAGCCGGGCCGGACGGTCAGCAGGGACTGGTAGACGTTGCTGAACAGGGCCCAGGAGCCCGCGTCGTACGCCCCGGCGGGATCGAGGGAGGAGACGACGTCACTCGTCCCGACCCGGATCGCGCCGAGGTCGCTGCCGTCCTCCGGCAGCAGTTGCCAGGCCCCCACGCCGGCAGCGGCGAGGACCAGCCCGGCCGCGATGATCTTCGAGCGGACAGACCGCATCCCGTGAACCCCACCCCTTGTACCGCTGACAGCTCCCCGCTGTCCGATTAACGGTCACATCCCATCACGGAACATCAGCTACCGGAAGGCCGGATTCGCGTGGTTTCAGGGGCAGTTGAGGGGGGTCACGCCTGATATGAGGCGAGTTCGACGACGGTGATGTCGGAGGGCGCGCCCACCCGGACCGGCGGCCCCCAGGCCCCGGCGCCGCGGGAGACGTAGAGCTGGGTGTCGCCGTAGCGCTCCAGGCCGGCGACGGTGGGGTTGGCCAGCTCGGCCAGGTACTCGCCGGGCCAGAGCTGCCCGCCGTGGGTGTGGCCGGACAGCTGGAGGTCCACGCCGTGCGCGACGGCGTCGTGGATGACCACCGGCTGGTGGGCGAGGAGTACGGAGGCCCGCGTGCGGTCGCGGTCCCCGAGGGCCGCGGCGAAGTCCGGGCCGCTGCCCTCCCGCTCCCCCTGGACGTCGTTGACGCCCGCGAGGTCGAAGTGGGGCA
Organism: Streptomyces sp. NPDC047014; assembly: GCF_040644195.1. NCBI lineage: Bacteria > Bacillati > Actinomycetota > Actinomycetes > Kitasatosporales > Streptomycetaceae > Streptomyces > Streptomyces sp. NPDC047014. The sequence goes on from NZ_JBEYVX010000030.1 coordinate 50,431, forward strand.
GGGCGCGGCGGGCGTTCTCCAGCGGGGTCAGGCCCAGCTCCCGCACATGCTCCACCCACTGCTCGGCGCCGGAGAAGTACTCGTGGTTGCCGGTGACGAAGAAGGAGCCGTGGCGGGCGGTCAGCCCGCGCAGCGGCTCCGCCGCCGGGCCGAGGTCGTGGACGCTGCCGTCGACCAGGTCGCCCACGATGGCGATGAGGTCGGGCTGGGTGCTGTTGACGGTGTCGACCACGCGCTGGGCGTGGGCGCGGCCCAGTACCGGCCCGAGGTGCACATCGCTGACCACGGCGATCCGGAAGCCGTGCGCCGCGCGCGGCAGCTTGGCCAGCGGCACCCGCACCCGCCGGACGGACGGCCCGCGCAGCACCCCGTACGTACCAGCCCCCACGGTGCCGAGGGCGACGGCCGCGGCGGCTCCGCCGACGGTCCGCGCGACGAAGGTGCGCCGGCTCAGGCCGGTGCCCGGGGCCGGGGGAGAGGCGGGCGGCGCGGCCTCGGCGATCACCTCCCCGGGCTCCGCGGCGGCCGCGGCCCCGGCTCCGGGCTCCGCCACCGCGGCCGGTACCGGCGCCGCGGGCGCGGCCTCCGGCGCGGGGGGCCCGGCTACCGCCCCCGGGGGTGTGCGGTGGGCCAGACGGCGGAGCACCAGCGCGCGGATCGGCTCCGCTACCAGCATCGTCAGGGTCAGGTACAGGAGCACCGCGAGCCAGAGGTAACCGGGCCAGGACACCGCCTGCTGCAGCGGGAACGGCGCCCCGGCCCGGCCCGCGGTCAGGGCGGCCACGGAGAGGAGGGGCAGGGCGATGGCCAGTGCCGTGCCGATCCTGCGGGGCAGCCCGCCGGGTGCCGTGGTGTCCCGGACCAGCCGGATCCACAGCCAGCGGTGGACGAGGACCAGCAGCGCGAGGACCGCCAGCGCGACGAGGGCGAACAGCAGGACCGTCATGCCTGCTCGCCCGCCCCGCGCGTCACGTCCGCCGCGTCCGTCCCGCCCGACGCGTCCGTGCGTGAGCCGCGTCGCAGGGCGCGGACCCCGCGCAACCCGATCACACCGACCGCCGTCCCCAGAAGAAAGGACGACACCGCGAGCGTCAGGTGCACCCAGAAGTACGCCGTGGGGTCGCCCGCCTCGTCGAAGGCCAGGCCGCTTCCGTTCTTCCACAGGTTCCGGACGAAAGACACCCAGATGAACCAGCTCCACACGCCGAAAGCGAGCAGGAACCAGGAGGCGGTACGGCTGAGTCTCATGCCCTCAGTATCGGATTCCTCCCCGGGACGGACGCGCCGGGGTGGGCTGTCCCGGGGGTGGTTGCCGCGAAAGGGCCGGTCCCTGACGCCGTCCCGCTCATCGGGATGTACTTTCACCTGCGTGTCTGCCAAGAAGACCGCCCTGACGGTCCTGTCCGCCGCGCTGCTGCTCCCCACCGTGCTCGGGGTCCCCGCACACGCCGCGCCGCCCCCGCCGGCCGACGGGAAGGGGCAGCCCGCCAAGGCGCCCGCGGCGCCCGCGCCGCCGGTGTCCATGTCCACCATCGGCGGCTCGCGGCTCGGCCAGCCCGGCACCCAGGTGAATCTGCTGCCCGGCGCGCCCGCCCTGCCGACGAGCCTCAGCGGCCGCTCGTGGATCGTGGCGGACGCCGAGTCCGGCGAGGTCCTGGCGGCGCACAACGCGCACTGGCGGCTGCCGCCCGCCTCCACCATGAAGATGCTCTTCGCGGACACCCTGCTGCCGAGCCTGCCCAAGGAGCAGATCCACAAGGTCACCGACCAGGACATGGAGGGCGTCGGCCCCGGCAGCAGCCTGGTCGGGGTCAAGGAGGACCACGAGTACTCCGTCCACGACCTGTGGCTGGGGGTCTTCCTGCGGTCCGGGAACGACGCCGTGCATGTGCTCTCGGCCATGAACGGCGGCGTCGAGAAGACCGTCAAGGACATGCAGGCGCACGCCGAGGAACTCCAGGCCCTGGACACCCATGTGGTCTCCCCCGACGGCTACGACGCCCCCGACCAGGTGTCGAGCGCGTACGACCTCACCCTCATCGCCCGCTCCGGACTGCAGAAGCAGGACTTCCGGGAGTACTGCGGCACCGCGAGCGCCAAGTTCCCGGGCCTCCAGGAGCCGGGCAAGCCGCGGGACTACTTCGAGATCTCGAACACCAACCGGCTGATGACCGGCGCGGGCGGCCTCGCCCCCTACAAGGGCATCGCCGGGGTGAAGAACGGCAACACCACCATGGCCGGCTCCACCTTCACCGGCGCCGCGCAGCAGGGCTCCCGGAAGCTGCTGGTCACCGTGATGAACCCGGACACGGGAGGCGTGAACTCGGTCTACGAGGAGACCGCCGCGCTCTTCGACTGGGGCTTCTCGGCCGTCGGCAAGGTCAAGCCGGTGGGTGAGCTGGTGCCGCCGAAGAGCGCGGACACCACCTCCTTCGGCTCCCCCGCCACCTCTCACGAGAACGCCTCCGCGGCCGGGGTGAAGGCGGGCGGCGGGGTGGGCACCGCCCTCGGTGTGGCGGGCGGGGCGCTGGCCCTGCTGGCGGGCGGCGCCTTCGTGGTCAACCGGCGCTGGCCGCGCGGCCGCCGGGGCCGGGGCGAGGAGCTGGTCTAGGCGGGACCGGGGCGGGGCGCGGACGGCTCGCCGGCGCCCGCCTCGTCCCCCTCGGCAGCCTTGTCCCCGTCGGCCGCCTGGGCCGCCTGGGCCTTCTCGTCCTTCTCGGCCTTCTCCTCCTCCTTGTGCCCGGTCGCCGTCCAGGAGGCGGTGAACAGCAGCAGCTTCGCCATGAAGTTGATCCAGAGCAGCAGGGCGATCGGCACGCCGAAGGCCCCGTACATGCTCTTCGCGGCCACCCCCTGCATATAGCCGCTGAGCAGCAGTTTCAGCAGCTCGAAGCCCGCCGCGCCGATCAGGGCCGCCTGGATCAGGCGGCCGCGCGGCGGCTCGACCCCGGGCAGCAGGGTCAGGAGGTAGAGCAGCATCAGGAAGGCCGCGACCACGCCCACCAGGAAGGCGAGCACGCGCAGCAGCACCCCGCCCGCCCCGTCGCGCGCGATGCCGAGCCAGTCGGCGGACTTGCCGACCGCGCTGGCCCCGAGGATCGAGGCGGCGGCCGAGGCCAGGCCCACCCCGCCGAGGCCGAGCAGGACCAGGGCGTCCTTGCCCTTGCGGAGGATCGGGTTCCCGTCGTCCTCGTCGTCCTTGTCCCAGACCGCGCGCAGGCAGTCCCGCATGGAGCCCACCCAGCCGATGCCGGTGAAGAGCAGCAGGGCGCCGGCGATGAGGCCGACCGTACCGGCGTTGGCGACGAGCCCTTCGATGTTCAGCTGGTCGGAGATGCCCGGCACCTGCTCGGCGAGGTTCTTCTCCAGCGTGTCGAGCTGCTGCCGGCTGAGCAGGGCCGCGCCCACGGCGGCGGCCACGGTGATCAGCGGGAAGAGGGCGAGGAAGCTGAGGAAGGTGATCGCGGCGGCGAGCCGCGTCCAGTGCACCCGGTCGAGGCGTTCGTACGAGCGCCACGCGTGCGTCCGCATCAGACGGGCCACCAGCGGCCCGATCACCGGGAGATTCGTCAGCCAGTCCATGGAGTCACCGTAATTGAGCCGCCGGAAATAGCCGGGATTGCCGCTTTCAGGGACTACGGTCCTCCATTGTGACTTTTCGCCCAGTGCCCCCGGAGGGGCACCCGTTCCGCACCCTGGTACTGCGAAAGCTGAGGTTCCGTGCCCGGCGCACCGCGCGGCTGGCGCTGCGCCCGCCCGGTCAGGAGGGCCGCACGCCGGCCGGTCCGGCCGTGCCCGCCGCCTGGTCCACCGGGGAGCCCGGCTGCGCCGGTACCCCCGTGGCGCCGGTGCCGAAGGGGTACTCGCGCAGCTTGCGCCAGACCCCGTCCGAGCCCTGCTCGTAGAGGGCGAAGCCGTCGCAGCTCCACTCGGCGGCGTAGCCGGCGAGGCTGGCGAAGGCGAGGTCCATCGCCTCCTCGGAGATCCCGTGGGCCACGGTCACATGCGGGTGGTACGGGAAGGCCAGCTCGCGGCTGACCGGCCCCCGCGGGTCGCGGACCTCGCCCTGGAGGCGGGTGCAGCCCTCGGCGCCCTCGACGATCCGGACGAAGACCACCGGCGAGAGGGGGCGGAAGGTGCCCGTCCCCTCCAGCCGCATCGGGAAGGCGCGGAAAGCGGCCGCGACCTCGGCCAGGTGGGCCCGGATCGCCGGCAGCCGCTCCGCCTCGACCTCGGTGGGCGGGACCAGGGTGACGTGCGTGGGGATGCCGTGCGCGGCGGCGTCCCCGAAGCCCGCGCGCAGCTGCTGGAGCTGGCTGCCGTACGGCTCCGGGACCGCGATCGAAACGCCGAGCGTTACGGTCCCCACGTGTGTCTCCTCCGCTAGTCCCTCGTGGACTCCTGCCGCCCCAGTGTGCGGCCAGGACCCCTCTTCGTGCCAGAGCCGTCTGTCCGTAGTTGCGTTCGTCAGTGCTTGGCGGGCAGCAGGCCCAGCCGGTCGTACGCCTGCGCCAGGGTCTCGGCGGCGACCGCGCGGGCCTTCTCCGCGCCCTTGGCCAGGAGGGAGTCCAGGGTCTCGGGGTCGTCCAGGTACTCCTGGGTGCGCTGCCGGAAGGGTGTGACGAAGTCGACCATCACACCGGCCAGGTCGGTCTTGAGCGCGCCGTAGCCCTTGCCCTCGTACTTCTCCTCCAGGGCGGTGATCGTCTCGCCCGTGAGGGTGGAGTAGATCGTGAGCAGATTGCTGACGCCGGGCTTCTTCTCGGTGTCGAAGCGGATCTCGGCCTCGGTGTCGGTGACCGCGCTCTTGATCTTCTTCTCGGTGACCTTGGCCTCGTCGAGCAGGTTGATCAGGCCCTTGGGCGAGGAGGCCGACTTCGACATCTTGATCGCCGGGTCCTGGAGGTCGTAGATCTTCGCGACCTCCTTGACGATGTGCGGCGCGGGCAGGGTGAAGGTCCGGCCGAAGCGGCCGTTGAAGCGCTCGGCGAGGTCGCGGGTCAGCTCGATGTGCTGGCGCTGGTCCTCACCGACGGGGACGGCGTCCGCCTGGTAGAGCAGGATGTCCGCGACCTGGAGGATCGGATAGGTGAACAGGCCGACGCTGGCGCTGTTGACGCCGCCCTTGGCGGACTTGTCCTTGAACTGCGTCATCCGGCTGGCCTCGCCGAAGCCGGTGATGCAGTTCATCACCCAGCCGAGCTGCGCGTGCTCGGGCACGTGGCTCTGCACGAAGAGGGTGCAGCGCTCGGGGTCCAGACCGGCGGCGAGCAGCTGCGCGGCGGAGAGGCGGGTGTTCGCGCGCAGGTCCTTCGGATCCTGGGGCACGGTGATCGCGTGCAGGTCGACGACCATGTAGAACGCGTCGTGCGTCTCCTGCAGGGCGACGTACTGGCGGATGGCTCCGAGGTAGTTCCCGAGGTGGAACGAACCGGAGGTGGGCTGGATGCCGGAGAGCGCGCGAGGACGATCAGAAGCCATGGCCTCATTGTCTCAGGTACGGACCCGGGCTCGGCCCCGCCACCGTCCCCCACGGGCAATCCGCCTCGATCGCCGGCGGGGCTGCAGAATCCAGCCCCGCCGGCGTTCGAGGCGCGGGGGTTCGGGGGCGGAGCCCCCGGCACGGCGCCGCAGGGTTACGACAGCGGGAGCCCCGGGGCCGGGTAGGCGGCCATGAGGTCGGCGACCTCGGCACGGATCACCGCCAGCGCGGCCTCGTCCCCCTTCCCGGCGGCATCCACCGCCCGGGAGATCCACTCCGCCACCACCGGCATGTGCTCCGCCGTCAGCCCCCGCGAGGTCAGCGACGGCGTACCGATCCGGATCCCCGAGGGATCGAACGGCTTGCGCGGATCGAACGGCACCGTGTTGTAGTTCACGACGATCCCCGCCCGGTCCAGCGCCTTCGCCGCCACCTTGCCCGGCACGTCCTTGCCGGTCAGGTCGATCAGGATCAGGTGGTTGTCCGTACCGCCCGAGACCAGGTCGAAGCCCCGTTCCAGCAGCGCCGCCGCGAGCGCCTTCGCGTTGGCGACGACCGCGTGCGCGTACCGCGTGAACGACGGCTGCGCCGCCTCGTGCAGCGCCACCGCGATGCCCGCCGTCGTCTGGTTGTGCGGGCCTCCCTGGAGCCCCGGGAAGACGGCCTTGTCGATGGCCTTCGCGTGCTCCTCGCGGCACATCAGCATCGCGCCGCGCGGCCCGCGCAGGGTCTTGTGCGTGGTGGTGGAGATGACGTCCACGTGCCCCGCCGGGGAGGGGTGCGCGCCGCCCGCGATCAGGCCCGCGATATGGGCCACGTCCGCGACGAGCACCGCGCCCGCCTCCTGGGCGATCGAGGCGAAGGCGGCGAAGTCGATCGTGCGGGGCAGCGCGGTGCCGCCGCAGAAGATCAGCTTGGGCCGCTCGGTGAGGGCCTGCTCGCGCACCGCGTCGTAGTCGATCAGGCCGGTGTCGGCGCGCACGCCGTACTGCACCCCGCGGAACCAGGAGCCGGTCGCGGAGACGCCCCAGCCGTGCGTGAGGTGGCCGCCCATCGGCAGGGCCATGCCCATCACGGTGTCGCCGGGCCGGGCGAAGGCCAGGTAGACGGCCAGGTTGGCCGGGGAGCCCGAGTAGGGCTGGACGTTGGCGTGGTCCACGCCGAACAGGCCCTTGGCCCGCTCGACCGCCAGCGCCTCGACCCTGTCGATGTTCTGCTGGCCCTCGTAGTAGCGGCGGCCGGGGTAGCCCTCGCTGTACTTGTTCTGCAGCACCGTGCCGGAGGCTTCCAGGACGGCGGCGGACACGTAGTTCTCGCTGGGGATCAGGCGCAGGGTCCGCGCCTGGAGGACTTCCTCCGCGGCGACGAACGAGGCCAGTTCGGGGTCGGTCGCGGACAGGGCGGGATGGCGGCTCGCGCTCATGCGGGCTCCTCCGGGGTCGATGTGATCGGTACCCCGCGAGGCCCAGGCGAGCGGCCCTGTGTGCGGTCGAGCGCGCACGACTCCCCCGGAGTCGGTTCTCCGTGCGCCAGTCGCCGTGCGTACGAACACCTTAGCGGGCGCGCCGCCGTGGAGGTTTCTGCGTCCGGGATCCGAGCGACGATAAGAAGGTGACGCCACCCTCGTCACCGCTTCAACGGCCAGACGGACGATCGGAGACCCCGTGTCGACAACTGCTGACGCCATCCGCGCCGCCGACGCGCACAGCGCGCACACCTACCACCCGCTGCCCGTCGTGGTCGCGTCCGCCGAGGGCGCGTGGATGACGGATGTCGAGGGCCGCAGATACCTCGACATGCTCGCCGGGTACTCGGCGCTCAACTTCGGCCACGGCAACCGGCGTCTGATCGACGCCGCGCGGGCCCAGCTGGAGCGGGTCACCCTCACCTCGCGGGCCTTCTACCACGACCGCTTCGCGGACTTCTGTACCGAACTCGCCGCGCTGTGCGGCAAGGAGATGGTGCTGCCCATGAACACGGGCGCGGAGGCGGTGGAGACGGCCGTGAAGACCGCCCGCAAGTGGGGCTACGAGGTCAAGGGAGTGCCGGACGGGCACGCCAAGATCGTGGTGGCCGCCGACAACTTCCACGGCCGGACCACGACCATCGTGTCCTTCTCCACCGACCACGACGCCCGCGACCACTTCGGCCCCTACACCCCGGGCTTCGAGATCGTCCCGTACGGGGACCTCACCGCGCTCTCCCACGCCGTCACCGAGAACACCGTGGCCGTGCTGCTGGAGCCGGTGCAGGGCGAGGCGGGGGTCCTGGTGCCGCCCGCCGGGTACCTGCCCGGCGTACGGGAGCTGACCCGCGAGCGGAACGTCCTCTTCATCGCCGACGAGATCCAGTCGGGCCTCGGCCGCACCGGTGCCACCTTCGCCTGCGAGCACGAGGGCGTCGTCCCCGACGTGTACCTCCTCGGCAAGGCGCTCGGCGGCGGCGTGGTCCCCGTCTCGGCGGTGGTCGCGGACCGGGACGTGCTCGGGATCTTCCGGCCCGGCGAGCACGGCTCCACCTTCGGCGGGAACCCGCTCGCCTGCGCCGTCGCCCTGGAGGTGATCGCCATGCTGCGGACCGGCGAGTTCCAGCAGCGCGCCGCCGAGCTGGGCGACCACCTCCACCACGAGCTGGGCCTGCTCGTCGGCGGCGGCGCGGTGACCGCCGTACGCGGGCGCGGGCTGTGGGCGGGCGTGGACATCGACCCCTCGCGCGGCACCGGCCGGGAGATCTCCGAGCGGCTGATGGAGCAGGGGGTGCTGGTGAAGGACACCCACGGGTCGACGATCCGGCTCGCCCCGCCGCTGGTCATCAGCAAGGAGGACCTGGACTGGGGGCTGGAGCGGCTCCGGTCGGTGCTGTCGGCCTGACCGGCGCGCTCAGAGGATGACGTGGGGCAGGAAGCGGGCGTACTCGTCCGTGACCGGCCCCGCCGATTCCCGGATGCCGAGCCCGGCCGCCTCGTCCTCGACCACCCACGCGCCGAGGACGACCCGGTTGCCGTCGAAGTCGGGCAGCGGTGCCAGCTCCTGGAAGCAGTACCGCTCCCCCGGCTCCGGTACGAACGGCTCCGCGCCCCCGTCCGTCCCGTGCAGGGTGACCCCCGCGCCCTCCCGGCCGAGCAGCGGCTTGGCCACGTACCCGGCCGAGCCGGGCTCCGCCAGCTCGCGCGGGCCGTCGAGATAGGCGGGCAGCAGGTTCGGGTGCTCCGGGAACAGCTCCCACAGGATCGCCAGCAGGGCCTTGTTCGAGAGCAGCATCTTCCACAGGGGCTCGATCCAGCAGGTGCTGCCGGAGCCGCCGCCGTGGTCGTAGGTGCCGAGGACCTGCGGGCCGAACGCGTCCGTGGCCAGCCACTCCCACGGGTAGAGCTTGAAGCAGCTGCGGATGAAGCGCAGCTTCTCGTCCACGAACCGGCCGGACAGGCTGTCCCAGCCGATCTGCTCCACGGACAGCGCCTGGGTGTCCAGACCGGCCTGCTCGGCGGTCTCCTGGAGGTAGGCCACCGTCATCAGGTCCTCGCCGAGCTCGTCGGTCTCGGAGTGCGCGAAGTGCAGCGGGCCGGGCGGCAGCAGCTCGGCCTGGCGGCGCCAGGCGTCGACCAGGCGCTCGTGGAGGGAGTTCCACTGGTCGGCGCCGGGGAACCGCTCCTCCATCCAGAACCACTGCGGGCCGGCCGCCTCCACCAGGGAGGTCGGGGTGTCCGCGTTGTACTCCAGCATCTTGGCCGGGCCGCCGGCGCCGTCGTAGCGCAGGTCGAAACGGCCGTAGAGGGAGGGCTGTTCGGCGCGCCGGTGCCAGGACTCCGCGATCAGCGCGGCCAGCTTCGGATCGGTGATGCCGAGGTCCGCGAAGCGGTCCCGCTCGACGATGTGCGCGGCGGCGGCCAGGCACATGGCGTGCAGTTCCTCGACGACGTTCTCCAGCGCCTCCACCTCGGGCAGGGAGAAGGAGTAGTAGGCGCTCTCGTCCCAGTAGGGGCGCAGCGAGTCGTCCGGGTAGCGGGTCAGGGGGTAGATCAGCCCCTGCTCCTCGACCGTCTTCTGCCAGCCGGGGCGGGGCTCGATGGTGTGGCGCTGCATGGTCGCGGTCAGCCGCCGCTGGAGCCGGAGCTCTTGTGGCCGCCGATGCCGCCGCGGGTGACGGCGGACTTGTCGAAGCTGCCGCCCGCGACCTTGCCGGCGCTCACGTGGCCGCCGTAGTAGTACGCGCCGGTGCCGCCGCTCTTGCACTCCTTGTTGTTCAGGTGGCGGAGCGTGGAGCGGTCGGCGCAGCGCCGGTCCGGTTCGTCGCTGCTGCCGCAGGCCACGAGGGTGGCCGCGAGCAGGCCCACGCCTCCGAGGGCGACGGCTCCGGAGCGCATGCGGCGCTGGTTGGTGCTGCTGCTGTCCATGTCTGCTGCTCCCCCTGGGACCTCGCGTACTGCCGACAGACTAGAGCGGGTGTACCGGCCGATGGAATCCGGCCGCCGTGAGATCCGTGACCTAGAGTCAGTTCGTGCTGATTGGGATGGTTTGTGCGCTCGGCGCGGCGGTGTGCTTCGGTACGGCGTCCGTGCTCCAGGCGGTCGCGGCCCGCGCGGCGGAGCCCGGCACGGGCTCCGGGGTGGACGCGGCGCTGTTCCTGCGGGCGGTGCGGCAGTGGCGCTACCTGCTGGGGCTGGGCCTGGACGCGGCCGGTTTCGTCCTCCAGATCATCGCCCTGCGGCACGTGCCGATCTACGCGGTCGGCGCGGCGCTGGCGGCGAGCCTCGCGGTGACGGCGGTGGTCGCGGCGCGGCTGCTGCGGGCGCGGCTGTCCCGTACGGAGTGGTGCGCGGTCGGGGTGGTGTGCGCGGGCCTGCTGATGCTCGGGCTCTCCGCCGGGGAGGAGGGCACGGGCCAGGGCACGCTCGCGCTGAAGCTGGGGATGCTGGGCGTGGCGGTCCTGGTCCTGCTGGTGGGAGCGGTGGCGGGCCGCCTCCCGGACGGCCCGCGCGCCCTGGCCCTGGGCCTCGCGGCGGGCACGGGCTTCGGCGTGGTGGAGGTCTCGGTCCGCCTGATCGACTCCCTGCCGGCCCTGACGAACCCGGCCCTGTACGCCCTCCTCCTGGGCGGCGGCGCGGCCTTCCTCCTCCTGACGTCGGCCCTGGCGCGCGGCTCGGTGACGGTGGCGACGGCGGGCATGGTCACCGGCGAAACGGTGGGCCCGGCCCTGGTGGGCGTGATCTGGCTGGGCGACACCACCCGCGAGGGCCTCACCTGGCTGGCCACCACAGGCTTCGCGGTAGCGGTAGCGGGCTCCTTGGCCTTGGCCCGCTTCGGCGAACCACAACCCACCCCCGCCGACGACTGAAGCGCCCCTTTCAAGCCCCGCCGGCGTTTGAGGCGCGGGGGCCCGGGGGCAGCGCCCCCAACCCAGCCCCGCCGGCGTTTGAGGCGAAACGGCGCCGCACGGGAGCACGCACCCCGGCCCCATCAAGCCCCGCCGGCGATTGAGGCGCGGGGGCGCGGGGGCAGCGCCCCCGGAACGGCGCCGCACCCGGCACCCCCTCACGGCAAGGCCGCCACCAACGCCGCCAACGTCGCCCCCCACGCACTGTCGGACGGCCCCCCGTACCCCACAACCAGCGCATCCCGCCCCCTCCCCACCACCCCCGGATGCCGGAACATCCCCATCCCGTGCACCGCCAGGTCATGCCACGCGGCCGCCTGCACCACCGCCCTCTCCGCCCCCACGGGAAGCTCCAGCACCGCATGCAGCCCCGCCGCGATCCCGGACACCCCCACCGGCACCCCCGCCCGCTCCCCCACCGCCGCCACCAGCTCGTCCCGCCGCCGCCGGTACCGCAGCCGCATCCCCCGCACGTGCCGGTCGTACGCCCCCGACTCGATGAACGCCGCCAGCGTCAACTGCTCCAGCGCGCTGGACGTCCAGTCCGTGGCCCCCTTGACCGCCAGGACCTCCTCCACCATCCCCGGCGGCACCACCATCCACCCGATCCGCAGCCCCGGCGCGAGGGACTTGCTGGCCGTGCCCAGGTAGACCACCCGCTCCGGGTCCAGCCCCTGGAGGGCGCCGACCGCCTGCCGGTCGTAGCGGAACTCCCCGTCGTAGTCGTCCTCCAGGATCAGCCCGCCGGTGGTCCGCGCCCAGTCGACCACCGCCGCCCGGCGGGCCGGGGCCAGGGCCACGCCCGTCGGGAACTGGTGCGCCGGGGTCAGCAGCACCGCGCCCGACCCCGCCGTCAGCTCCCCCGTACGGGCCCCCTCGCCGTCCAGCCCCAGCGGCCTGGTCCGCAGCCCCTCCCGCGCCAGCAGGTCCCGGTGGAAGTGCAGCCCGTACCCCTCGACCGCCACCTCCCGCACCCGCCGGGCCCGCAGCACCCCCGCCAGCAGGGTCAGCCCGTGCAGGAAGCCCGCGCAGAGCACGATCCGCGCGGGGTCCGCGTAGACCCCGCGCGCCCGGGTCAGGTAGCCGGCCAGCGCCTCCCGCAGCTCGATCCGGCCGCGCGCCTCCACCGCGTACCCGAAGGCGTCGTTCGGCGCGGCGGTCAGCGCCCGCCGGGCCGCCGACAGCCAGGCGGCGCGCGGGAAGGCGGCCAGGTCCGGGGTGCCGGGCACCAGGCTGTACGCGGGCCCCCGGCGCGCGGGCCTCCGTACCGGCGCCGCCGCGTCCGCGCGGCGCGGACGGGCCCGCTCCGCCACCCGGGTGCCCGAGCCCTGGCGGGCGGTGAGCCAGCCCTCGGCGACCAGCTCGGCGTACGCCTCGGCGACGGTGTTCCGCGCGATGCCCAGGTCCGCGGCGAGGCTCCGCGAGGACGGCAGCCTGGTCCCGGCGGCCAGCCGGCCACTGCGCGCGGCCTCGCGCAGCGCCTCGGTGAGCCCGGCCCGCAGGCCCCGCCCGGCCACCCGGTCCAGGTGCAGGTCGGCCCCGAAAGTGGCCCAGGAATCCGTCATGGATATGGACCATACCGCTGGGCCGCATGCCTCGTACGGTGGAACACATGACGAACGAACAGCACCCCGAGGAAGCCCGCTACGGACACGAGCACACCCCCCGCATGCAGTGGGCCAAGGTCGCACCCGAGCTCTACAAGGCCGTCCTGGCCCTGGAGATGGCCGCGAAGAAGGGCCTGGACCCGGCCCTGGTCGAGCTGGTGAAGCTGCGCGCCTCGCAGATCAACCACTGCGCCTTCTGCATCGACATGCACACCAAGGACGCCCTCGCCGCCGGGGAGAGCGTGGAACGCATCGTCCTGCTGCCGGCGTGGGAGGAGTCGCGGCACTTCTACACGGAGAGGGAGCTGGCCGCGATCGAGCTGACCGAGGCGGTCACCGTCCTGACGGACGGCTTCGTCCCGGACGAGGTCTACGCGCGGGCCGCGGAGCAGTTCGAGGAGCGCGAGCTGGCCCAGCTGATCGGCGTGATCTCCACGATCAACGTCTGGAACCGCTTCGGCGTCGGCACCCGCATGGTGCCCGGCCACTACAAGGCGGGCATGTACGAGAAGTAGCCCCGGGCACGCGGAAGCCCCGGCGCGCACCGCGCCGGGGCTCTCACGTACTACGGCTTTCCCGTACTACGGAGCGATCAAATGAGGCCGAGCTCGCGGACCGCGTCGCGCTCCTCCGACAGCTCCTGGACGGAGGCGTCGATGCGGGAGCGGGAGAACTCGTTGACGTCCAGGCCCTGGACGATCTCGTACGTGCCGTCCGTGCAGGTGACGGGGAACGAGGAGATCAGACCGGCCGGCACGCCGTAGGAGCCGTCCGACGGGATGCCCATCGAGGTCCAGTCGCCCTCGGCGGTGCCGTTGACCCAGGTGTGCACGTGGTCGATGGCGGCGTTGGCGGCCGAGGCGGCCGAGGAGGCGCCACGGGCGTCGATGATCGCGGCGCCGCGCTTGGCGACGGTCGGGATGAAGGTGTCGGCCAGCCACGCCTGGTCGTTGACGACCTCGGCGGCGTTCTTGCCGGCGATCTCCGCGTGGAAGATGTCCGGGTACTGGGTGGCCGAGTGGTTGCCCCAGATGGTCAGGCGCTTGATGTCGGAGACGGCGGCACCGGTGCGGGCGGCCAGCTGCGAGATCGCGCGGTTGTGGTCCAGGCGGGTCATCGCGGTGAAGCGCTCGGCCGGTACGTCCGGGGCGGCGGCCTGCGCGATGAGCGCGTTGGTGTTGGCCGGGTTGCCCACGACGAGGACCTTGATGTCGTCGGCGGCGTGCGCGTTGATGGCCTGGCCCTGCGGCTTGAAGATGCCGCCGTTGGCGGCGAGCAGGTCGCCGCGCTCCATGCCCTTGGTGCGCGGGCGGGCGCCCACGAGCAGCGCGACGTTCGCACCGTCGAAGCCCTGGTTCGGGTCGTCGAAGATGTCGATGCCGGCGAGCAGCGGGAAGGCGCAGTCGTCGAGCTCCATCGCGGTGCCCTCGGCGGCCTTCATGCCCTGGGGGATCTCCAGGAGCCGGAGCTTGACCGGCACGTCCGCGCCGAGCAGGTGACCGGAGGCGATGCGGAAGAGCAGCGCGTAGCCGATCTGGCCGGCGGCGCCGGTAACGGTGACATTCACAGGAGTGCGGGTCATGGCCTTCTCCGTTAGACAGCTGGCGGTGGGGCGTCCCTGCCCCATGTGCTGGAGGACGCCGCTCCCGGGTAAATCTTGATGTGAAGAGACATCCGCGGTCAGGCTATCCGACCCGGGGGCGCCCCAACCCCCGGGTCCCTGTGGTGCGTGGCACACGCACCGCGCCGAACCGGTACGACCGCCTCCGCCCCGGCGGCGCTCACCGCACGGTGAAGCGGACCACGTCCTCCACGAACGGCAGGTCGAGCCACGGCCTGGGCGCCATCACCAGCGCGAGCAGCGTGATCGCCACGCCCAGCACCCCGTACGTGATCATGTCCGTGAAGCGGGAGCGCACCGCGAGCATGCCCACCGAGGGCAGGACCCGCCGCATCACCGAGGCCGCGATCAGCGCCACGCCGATGACCAGGCAGCCGACCTTGGCCTGCCCGAGGGCCGTGATCAGCAGGCCCGCCGCGGTGGCGGCGAGCACGCTGAGCATCGGCCACTGCCGGGCGGGCGTGGACACGGCGCCGGGGACGGCCCGGCCGCTGCCCTCGGGGCGGGCCGTGTCGCGCGTGACCGACGGGAAGCGGCGGGACTTGGCGGTGCCGCTGCCGTTGACGTGTCCGGCGTCCGGTTCAGCCCGCACTGCCGGCCCGTTCCGCCGCCTCGACCACGTTGACGAGGAGCTGGGCGCGGGTCATCGGGCCGACGCCGCCCGGGTTGGGGGAGATCCAGCGGGCCACCTCGGCCACGCCCGGGTGCACGTCGCCGACGATCTTCCCGTCGCCGTCGCGGCTGACGCCGACGTCGAGCACGGCCGCGCCGGGCTTCACGTCCTCCGGCTTGACCAGGTGCGGGACACCGGCCGCCGCGACGACGATGTCCGCCTGGCGCAGCAGCCCGGAGAGGTCGCGGGTGCCGGTGTGGCAGAGGGTCACGGTGGCGTTCTCGGACTTGCGGGTCAGCAGCAGGCCGATGGAGCGGCCGACGGTGATGCCGCGGCCGAGGACGACCACGTGCGCGCCGTCGATCTCGACCTCGTGATGGCGCAGCAGTTCGACGATCCCGTACGGGGTGCAGGGCAGCGGGCCCGGCTCGTTCAGCACCAGGCGGCCGAGCGACATGGGGTGCAGGCCGTCGGCGTCCTTGAGCGGATCCATCAGTTCCAGGACCCGGTTGGTGTCGATGCCCTTGGGGAGCGGGAGTTGCACGATGTAGCCGGTGCAGTCCGGGTTGTCGTTCAGCTCCCGCACGACCTGCTCGATGTCCTCCTGGGAGGCCGTGGTGGGCAGTTCGCGCTGGATGGAGGCGATGCCGACCTCGGCGCAGTCCTTGTGCTTGCCGTTGACGTACCAGCGGCTGCCCGGGTCGTCGCCGACCAGCAGGGTGCCGAGGCCGGGGGTGATGCCCCGCGCCTTCAGGGCCGCCACACGGGCGGTCAGTTCGGACTTGATCGCGGCCGCGGTGGCCTTGCCATCGAGAATCTGGGCGGTCATGCCCCCATCCTCCCGGATGAGGTGGCCCCTGTTCCAGTCAAGGCGCTCACGACCGCACGGGGTTCATTGCACTTGCACAACAAGTCACACGGCGTAGCGCAAGTGGCTGGACAAGCCATTCCGGGCGGACCACGATGAAACGACTGAGTGCCGCGGGCAGTGCCGGGGGGCGGACCGCACCGTGCAGGATCCTCCGTGCTCGTGCCGTGCGTCCCCGCACTTCCACGGAGGAACACCCCAAGATGAGCTTCGGCGACCCGCACAATCCGTACGGACAGCAGCCGTCCCAGCCCCCGCAGGGCCAGCCCGGCTACGGCTACCCGCAGCAGGCCCCGCCCGGTATCCCGCCGCAGTCCGGCTACGCCTACCCGCAGCAGGCCCCCATGGGCTACCCGGGCGGCCCCGGCGGGTACCCGGGGGGCTACGGGGAGATGCCGGGCGGCGCGAAGGCGGCCCGCGTCATCCTCTGGATCCTGGGCATCCTCCAGCTGCTGGCCGGCCTGTTCGTCACCGTCGGCCTCGCGCTGCTCGGCGCGGCGCTCTCGGGCTCCACCAGCTCCTCCGCGAACGACGCGGGGGCCGCGGCCGGCATCATGGGCGTGATCGTCGGCGTCCTGGTCATCGGCGTGTCGCTGTGGCCGATCCTGACCGCGGCCAAGATGGCCAAGGGCGGCAACGGCGTCCGGATCTCGGGCATCATCTACGGCTCCCTCCAGGTCCTGTTCGCCGGCGTCGGCATGCTCATCAACCTGATGGCGCTCGGCGCGAGCGAGAACTCCCAGGGCGGCCTCACCGCCCTCAGCGTCATCCCCTCGCTGATCTCCCTGGCCCTGGGCATCACGGTCGTCGTCGGCCTGGCGAAGTCCGGCGCCTGGTTCCACCGCCCGCGCTACTGAACGAGCCGCTGTACGGCGAAGGCCGCGCCCCGTGATGCGGGGCGCGGCCTTCGCCGTACAGCGGTCGGGCTCAGTGAGCGGTCGGGCTCAGTGAGCGGTCGGGCTCAGTGAGCGGTCGGGCTCAGTGGAAGAAGTGCCGGGTGCCGGTGAAGTACATGGTCACGCCCGCCTTCTGCGCCGCCTCGACCACCTGCTCGTCGCGGACCGAACCGCCCGGCTGGACCACGGCCTTGATGCCCGCGGCCGTCAGGATCTCCAGCCCGTCCGGGAAGGGGAAGAAGGCGTCGGACGCGGCGTACGAGCCCTGCGCGCGCTCGGCGCCCGCCCGCTCGACGGCCAGCTTCGCGGAGTCCACCCGGTTGACCTGGCCCATGCCGACGCCGACCGAGGCGCCGTCCTTGGCGAGCAGGATCGCGTTGGACTTGACGGCGCGGCACGCCTTCCACGCGAAGGCCAGCTCGGCGAGCTCGGCCGGGGACAGGGCCTCGCCGGTGGCGAGGGTCCAGTGGGCCGGGTCGTCGCCCTCGGCCTGGAACACGTCGGACTGCTGGAGCAGCACCCCGCCGGAGATCGGCTTGACGTCGCCGGGCTGGGCCGGGGAGCCGTCCACCTTCAGGACGCGGATGTTCTTCTTCCGGGCCAGGATCTCCACCGCGCCGTCCTCGTAGCCGGGGGCGGCGATGACCTCGGTGAAGATCTCCGCGACCTGCTCGGCCAGCTCGACGGTCACCGGGCGGTTGACGGCGATGACCCCGCCGAACGCCGACAGCGGGTCGCAGGCGTGCGCCTTGCGGTGCGCGGCGGCGACGTCCGCGCCGACGGCGATGCCGCACGGGTTGGCGTGCTTGATGATCGCCACGCAGGGCTCGTCGTGGTCGTAGGCGGCGCGGCGCGCGGCCTCGGTGTCCACGTAGTTGTTGAAGGACATCTCCTTGCCGTGCAGCTGCTCGGCGTTGGCGAGGCCGCCCGGCAGGCCGTCCGTGTAGATCGCGGCGGCCTGGTGCGGGTTCTCGCCGTAGCGCAGGGTGGACTTGCGCTCCCAGGCGCCGGCCAGGAACTCGGGCAGGGCGCCGCCCTCGTCCTCGGGGGCGTACGCGTTCGTGAACCAGGAGGCCACGGCCACGTCGTAGGCGGCGGTGTGCTGGAACGCCTCGGCGGCCAGCCGCTTGCGCGCGGTGAGGTCGAAGCCGCCGCCCTGGGCCGCCGCGATGACGTCGGCGTAGCGGGCGGGGCTGGTGACCACGGCCACGGACGGGTGGTTCTTGGCGGCGGCGCGGACCATCGACGGGCCGCCGATGTCGATCTGCTCGACGCACTCGTCCGGGGTGGCACCCGACTGGACGGTGGCCAGGAAGGGGTAGAGGTTGACGACCACGAGGTCGAAGGGCTCCACGCCCAGCTCGGCCAGCTGCTCGCGGTGGGCCTCCAGGCGCAGGTCGGCGAGGATGCCGGCGTGCACACGCGGGTGCAGGGTCTTGACCCGACCGTCCAGGCACTCGGGGAAGCCGGTCAGCTCCTCGACCTTGGTGACGGGCACCCCGGCGGCGGCGATCTTCGAGGCGGTGGAGCCGGTGGAGACGAGCGCGACGCCCGCCTCGTGCAGGCCGCGGGCCAGCTCTTCCAGTCCCGTCTTGTCGTAGACGCTGATGAGCGCACGCCGGATCGGCCGCTGGTTCGTGGTCGGGTCGTTGCTCGCTGCGGTGTCTGCGGCGGTCACTGGATTGTTACCTTTCGTCCCTCAATGCGGTAGCCGTGCCGGGCCAGACGCCCCACGACATCGACGAGCAGCTGTCGCTCGACTTCCTTGATGCGCTCATGGAGAGCGGCTTCGTCGTCCTCGTCCCGGACCTCGACCACACCCTGGGCGATGATCGGACCGGTGTCCACGCCGCTGTCCACGAAGTGGACCGTGCAGCCGGTGACCTTCGCGCCGTAGGCGAGCGCGTCGCGCACGCCGTGCGCACCGGGGAAGGAGGGGAGGAGGGCGGGATGGGTGTTGACGAACCGGCCGCCGAAGCGGTCGATGAACGCCTTGCCCACGATCTTCATGAATCCGGCCGACACGACGAGATCGGGCGCGTGGGCGCCGGTGGCGGCGGTGAGCGCCGCGTCCCACTCCGCGCGGCTGCCGAAGTCCTTGACGGAGCAGACGAAGGTGGGGATGCCCGCCTTCTCCGCCCGCTCCAGGCCGGCGATGTTCTCGCGGTCCGCCCCCACGGCGACGACTTCGGCACCGAAGCCCTCGGATCCGCCGGGGTGGGCGTCGATGGCGTCGAGCAGGGCCTGGAGGTTGGTGCCGGAACCGGAGACCAGCACGACCAGGCGGGAGGCGGCCATGGGGAGGCCCTTTCTCGCGAATTGCGGTGTTCGTCCTTGTGTGGTCATACGAAACTTCGGGGTACCGATATACGGGGAACCATACGAAGCCACCGACCGCCTGCAACGATACCGGCACACCGGACGGCCCCCGAGGGACGGGGGGACGGGCGGGCGGTAGCGTCGGGCCTACAAGGCTTGAACTGGCCCACCTCGCCACGATGTCCTCGCGACGTCCATGACACAGGGGATGAAACACACCCGATGCCGGACCGCCGTCAGCCCGACTCCCCCACCGACGACAACCCCTTCGCGGCCCCGCCGGAAGGCCGACCCGACCAGCCGTGGGAGCCGCGCCGCGGTGCCGGCGGCCGGAACGGCGACGGCAGCGGCGAGGGCGACGGCCCGAGGGACACGGACGAGGACCGGCGCGGCCCGGCCCGCTGGGACCCGACGGACCCGGTCCAGCGGCGGGCGCGGTACGCGCTGCTCGCGGGCATGTGGGGCTTCTTCTTCGGGATCTTCGGGATCCCGTCGGTCGGGCTGCTGCTGGGCGCGCTCGCCCTGTACTGGGGCATCAGCGCCCTGCGCGGCAAGCCGGCCTCCCCGGCGGAGCCGGACGCCCCGACGGGCCTCCAGGCCCTCGGCCCGGCGGCCCGCCCCCAGCGCACGGCGGCGGTGACCGGCCTGGTCACGGCCTCTCTGGCGATCCTGCTGGCGTTCGGTTCGTACGCGGTGCAGCTGGCGTACAAGGACTTCTACGTCTGCCGCGACGACGCCCTCACGAACGCGGCGGAACTCCAGTGCAACACCCTCCTGCCGGACAACGTCCTGGGCGACGTGATGAAGGTCCCCCGCTGACCCGCTGAGGCGCATCCCCCCGGACCCCGGCCGCGCCCCCTACCCACCCACCCGCCGCCGAACCACAACCCGCGCCCCCACCACAGGCGGAGCCAACCCGGCCCCCGATCCATCCCCGCCGCCCACTCCAGCCCCGCCGGCGTTTGAGGCGCGGGGGTCCGGGGGCAGCGCCCCCACTCCAGCCCCGCCGCCCATCTTCTTCATCGTGGGCGGACGCGTCGGCGACGTCTTCGGCCGGCGCGGCACCCTG